>NZ_JACARN010000145.1:0-519 GCF_013386605.1 Pseudomonas sp. IPO3749
GTGCGGGGGCGATGAAAGTGGGGGAGAGCGGGTTGTGGGCGATGATCGAACGCAAGTTGGTCAGCCCCAGAAAACACAAAGCCCACCAAGAGGTGGGCTTTGTTGATGCAGGTGCTATCAGAACAATTTCAGCGCCGGTGCTTCTTCTTTCAACGGCTCGTTCTTCGCGGTCTGCTCGTTCCAACCGCCGCCGAGGGCCTTGTACAGGTTGACCTCGCTGGTCAGTTGCGCCAGGCGGTCGGTGATCAGCGATTGCTGGGCACTGAACAGTTGGCGCTGGGCATCGAGGAACGTCAGGTTGCTGTCGACACCAATGCGGTAGCGACGCTCGGCCAGTCGGTAGTAATCCTGGTTGGCCGCGACGAAGCCACGTTGGGCATCCAGTTGCTGCTTGTAGGTCTCACGTGCGGCGAGGCCGTCGGAGACTTCCTGGAAGCCGGTCTGAATGGCCTTCTCGTAGTTCGCCACGTTGATCTCTTTCTGGATCTTCGAGTAGTCCAGGCTGGCGCGCAGGCTGCC
>NZ_JACARN010000146.1:0-1019 GCF_013386605.1 Pseudomonas sp. IPO3749
GCCTCTGCTCAAACGCTTCCGCCAGGTGCAGACAGCGCTTGACCAGCCCGCCCCCTGGCAGCTCCTGATTGCCGTCGGCCCAGCTCATATGTCCATCCGCCCCCGGCAGGATGTCGGCGATGCCCACCGAGGCCACGGTGTCCAATAGCCCCAGGTATTCCACGCTGAGAGGGATTTCCAGATCGTCCAGTTGCAAGTGCGGACGGTAGCGCATCAGCGTATTCAACCAACTGACAAAAGCCCGTGCGGCCGCTGCCCCCCGGGAAAACCCATAGACATACAGCTTGAGACCCAACAGCTTTGACGAGCCAGGACTCGGTTGCGCCAGCGCCAAGCGCAACGGTTGTTCGATCAACTTGAGTTGCTTGTTGAACACCGTGGCCCGATTGGCCTGGCCCTTGAGCGATTCCAGCCCTGGCAACGTGCCCATGGCCTGCACCGCGGCCCTCAGGCTCAAGTTGTCCTGTCGCGGCAGGTCCAGTGTGCGTCGCAGGGCGTCGATCAGCATCAGCAGGGCCCAATTGATCCGCTCTTCGCCAAAATAGGCCCCGGCCAACCCGGCGGTGCTGTAGTTGAGGTCGCCCACCTCCGTAAACGGCGTGCCGACGCCAGGCATGTAGTACTTGAAGTATTGGCCATTGCCGGTGCCAGGTGCGTCGGTCAAGCGCTGTGCCCTGTCGTGATGCCCGGTACCACCGGCATGACCCGCGCCGACGGTGGCCCGAAACAGCCGGGCGATGTTCGTTGGGTGCGGTGTCGCGGATTCGTACAGGTCGTTGTTCAGGTTATTGCCGGTGCCGTCGAAGAACAGGCTGATGTGCAGGGTTTTGCAGCACGGGGGCGTCACCCGCAGCCCGGCAGCCAGGCACAGGGCATCGTGATAACCCCGCTCCTGATCACACTGGCGCAGGATATTTTGCTGAATCTGCACGGCACGACGGGGCAAACGCCCCTCCAGAGGAAACGGCGGCGGGTAGTAGACGCTGGCATGTTTCATTTCGGACATGACTGAGGCTCCG
>NZ_JACARN010000147.1:0-369 GCF_013386605.1 Pseudomonas sp. IPO3749
GATTTGGCAAAATACCGCGACCCCACCCACCGAGTTTCCCGATGAAGCAGATGACCTTCGCCGACGCCGAGTACGCTGGCAAGCGCAAGCAAACCCGCAAGGAGTTGTTCCTGATCGAGATGGATCGGGTGGTGCCGTGGAAGGGCTTGATTGCTTTGATCGAGCCACATTATCCGAAAGGTGAAGGTGGCCGTCCGGCCTACCCGTTGATGGCGATGCTGCGTGTGCATCTGCTGCAGAACTGGTTCGGCTACAGCGATCCAGCGATGGAGGAAGCGCTGTACGAAACCACGATCCTGCGCCAGTTTGCCGGGCTGAACCTGGAGCGCATCCCCGACGAAACCACCATTCTCAACTTCCGCCGCTTGC
>NZ_JACARN010000148.1:0-2304 GCF_013386605.1 Pseudomonas sp. IPO3749
GGGTCTGGTTGCTCGCGGGCTGATTTTCGGCGCCGACAAGGGCCTCTTCGCGAGCAAGCCCGCTCCCACAATTTGACCGAGTACTTCCTTGGAATGCGGTCAAAATGTGGGAGCGGGCTTGCTCGCGAAGGCGGCAGTACAAACAACACAGAACCCAAGCCTGATACCATGCGCGCCTACACCCCTGCCGTGACGACGCCAGCCAATGCCCAGCGCTTCCCAACCCTCTTTGAACACCGTGCTAACGCACTTCCACAGCCTGATCGTGCCGCTCTGGCAAGGCCCGGGCTGGAATGCCGACCTGGCATTGCCCTATGAGGCGCTGGACGCCGATCATCAGCCACTGCCCCCGCAACGCTACCGTGCCATGGCCTGCGCCCGGCAGTTGTATCTGTTTGCCAGCCTGATCGGCGTGCCCGGCGCGGCCTTTGCTGAAGAACGCGCAGCGGCACTGTTTCGCTCCCTGCAACGGCACTTCCACGACGCCGAGCACGGCGGCTGGTTCTACAGCATCGACCCGTCCGGCCAGCCGCTGGACAAGCGCAAAGACCTCTACACCCACGCCTTCATCATCTTTGCCTGCGCCCATTACTGGGCCAAGGTGCGTGAGCCATTGGTGGAGTCGGTGCTCAACGCCGCCCTGGAAGTGGTCGCCGAGCGCTTCTCCACAGGCGACGGCCTGTACGAAGCCGTGCTGGAACGCAACTGGTCATCGCTCAAGTCCGGCCCACTGCAAAACCCGCTGATGCACCTGGCCGAAGGTTTCCTCGCCACCCTCGCGGTGCGTGAGGATGCCAACGTGCAAGCCGCCCTGCTGGCGTTGGCGACGGCCATGCAGCAGCGCTTCATCGACCGCCAGCACGGCGTAATGATGGAAAAACCGCTGGGTGCTGTGGATAACTGGTTTGAACCGGGGCACCAGTTCGAATGGTTCTTCTTGCTGGAGTCTTCGGATGTGCTGCGCGGTACGCCGCTGCATGCGTCCCTGACCCGGGCGTTCGCCTACGCAGAACTCAAGGGTGTGGATAACCTCAGCGGTGCGGTCAGTGGCATGTTGGCGCTGAACGGTACGGTGCGTGACGGCACCCAGCGTATCTGGGCCCAGGCCGAGTACCTGCGGGCACTGACTTTGCGCCCCAACAGCGAAGCCGTGCTGCAACGCCAATTGCTGGCGCTGCAACAGCACTTCCTGCATGCAAAAGGCTGGAATGAATGCCTGGATGCCCAGGGCGCCGTGAGCCGACGGGACATGCCGTCGACCACGCCGTATCACTTGGCAACCTGTTACCAGGGCCTTATGCAATCCACTTGCGATCTCCGGTAAAGCTGATCGTCAGCCAACGCGCTGCATCCGGCGCACCGAGCCCTGTGGATATCTCTTCGCGTAGCCCGTCGAGGGTCGCGACGTTATCCACCGGGTAATCCGCCGGCAACACCACATGAATCTCGATAAACCGCGCCCGCCCGTGCTTTTGCACGTACGACACGTAGTCGTCGAAACCATGCTTGGCCTGCGCCGCTTCCATCACCTCGCGCACTGTGTCGTCCAACTGGTCCGGCGCGATCCCCAGCACCTCGCGCAAGGCCGGGCGCAGGATCTTGAACGCCGGCGCCAGCATGCTCAGGGCCAGCAGGATCAGGATCAATGGGTCGACATACACCGCCCACTCGCCATAGCCCTGGGACTTGAGCAACAGCGCCGCCAGGAAGCTGATCAGCAAGCCTACCGACAGCATCGCGTCCACCAGCCAGCTGATGTTGTCGAACTGGATCAGCGATGATTTCAACTGGCGATTGCGATAACGCACGTAGAAGAAATAGGCGAACTCGACGACGGTAAACACCGCCGCGTAGATGATCACCAACCCCAACTCGATCTCACGGCCGCCATTGATAATGCCGAACACGCCATTGAGGAACGCATAGATGGCGATCAGCAACAGGAAACTGCCTTCGATCAGCAGCACCATGGGCTCCAGGTGCCAATAGCCGAACTGGAAACGGTCGTTGCTTTTCTTGGCGATCAGCTTGGCCGTGATCAGCATCAACACCTTGATGGCGGTGGCGATCAACGAGAAAAAGCCGTCGAACAGAATGGATTGGGCGCCAGAAATCACACCCGTGACAATCCCGGCGATCGCGACGGCGAACATCAGGATGGTCGATTGTTTGAGCAGTGCCTGCTCACCTCGGTTACTCACATTTCCTCCCGTTAAAACCTTTAATCCGCACAGTGCGGAGGGGTTTTCAGGAGATGAGTGTACCTTATGACCTGTTTTGGCTGATTGTGGCGAGGGAGCTTGC
>NZ_JACARN010000149.1:0-2911 GCF_013386605.1 Pseudomonas sp. IPO3749
AGCAGACAGGGGAGGGCTTGGGTATGCCACGGTTTTCTGATGAAAGGCGGTTTTCAGCCGGATACGCGGCTTGCGCGATTAAAAAGGTCTGGTAGAATCCGCGGCCTAATTACGTGCGGTATTCGACAATAGTGTCGAGTGGCGGCACGCTAGCCCGAGGAAGTGCCATGAAAGCCGATATCCATCCAGCGTACGAAGTCATCGACGTAACTTGCAGCTGCGGCAACAAGTTCCAGACCCGTTCGAACCTGTGCAAGCCACTGGGTACTGACGTATGCAACGAGTGCCACCCGTTCTACACCGGTAAGCAGAAAACTCTGGACACCGGCGGCCGTGTACAGCGCTTCGCAGATCGCTTTGGTGCTTTCGGCAAGAAGCCTGCTACTCCAGCAGAGTAAGGCTCAAAAGCCTTATGGGCTTTTGCCAGCTGTTGAAAAAGGCGTCCCTTGTGGGCGCCTTTTTTGTGCCTGGGATTTGGCTGCCGGCTGCCCAGGCCGAGGTGTTTTGCCCCGCGCCGGCCTCCTTGGTCCCGGTAGAAGTGCAGCGCGTGGTGGATGGCGACACGGTGCGCCTCACGGATGGCCGCAGCGTGCGGATGATCGGCCTCAATGCCCCGGAAACCGGCAAGAAAGGCCGCCCCGACGAGCCTTACGCGGTTGCCGCCCGCCAGCGTTTACAGGTATTGGTCGACGCGAGCGACGGTCGCGTCGGGTTGTTGCCTGGGCGCGAGAGCAAGGACCGCTATGGCCGCACGTTGGCCCACCTGTACGGCGCGGATGGCGAGAATCTTGAGGCGCGGCTGCTGGCCGAAGGCCTGGGCTTTCAGGTAGGTGTTGCGCCGAACGTCGATCTTGTCGCCTGCCAGCAGGCCGCTGAAAACAGCGCCCGTGACACGCGGTCGGGCCTGTGGCGGCAATCGCCGGTGCAAAACGTGGCCCGGCTCAAGCAATCCGGCTTCGCCTTGGTCAGCGGCCGGGTGAGCAAGATCGAGCGCAATCGCGGCGGAATCTGGATCGAATTGCAGGGTTCACTGGTATTACGCATTGCACCCGACCTCGTCCGACAATTCGACGCCGCAACCCTCAGTGGTCTGCAAGGCAAGGCAGTCGAGGCGCGGGGCTGGGTGCAGGATCGCACCAAACGCGGCGGCCTTAAAAACGGCCAGGCACGTTGGATGCTGCCATTGACCGACCCCAGCATGCTCAAATCGACTGATTAAGAAAAAATTGTAGACATTTTTTTAGTCGATTGTGAACAGTTAAGCCCTTGTATCCCGTGGCTCTTGGCCGAAAGTCGTAGCGCAGGGCCCTTGACACCTGTGACTGCCCAGTCTTGTAGGGACTTTGCGACACGCGTATCCTCGGCGGTCCGTCGACCAACAGTAAAAGCGGAATGCCGATATGTCTGATTTGAAAACTGCCGCTCTCGAATATCATGCCCATCCTCGTCCAGGAAAGCTGAGTGTAGAGCTCACCAAAGCCACTGCCACCGCTCGCGACCTGTCGCTGGCCTACAGCCCTGGTGTTGCCGAGCCCGTACGTGAAATCGCCCGCGACCCTGAACTGGCGTACAAGTACACCGGCAAAGGCAACCTGGTTGCAGTGATTTCCGATGGCACCGCGATTCTGGGCCTGGGCAACCTCGGCCCATTGGCTTCCAAGCCAGTCATGGAAGGTAAAGGCGTGCTGTTCAAGCGCTTTGCCGGCATCGACGTTTTCGACATCGAAGTCGACTCCGAAAGCCCGCAGGCTTTCATCGACACGGTCAAGCGCATTTCCATCACCTTCGGTGGCATCAACCTGGAAGACATCAAGGCACCTGAGTGCTTCGAGATCGAAAAGGCCCTGATCGAACAGTGCGACATTCCGGTATTCCACGATGACCAGCACGGCACCGCGATCGTTACTGCGGCCGGCATGATCAACGCTCTGGAAATCGCTGGCAAAACCCTGGCTGACGCACAGATCGTCTGCCTGGGCGCCGGCGCTGCGGCCATCTCCTGCATGAAGTTGCTGGTGAGCATGGGCGCCAAGCTGGAAAACATCTTCATGGTCGACAGCAAGGGCGTGGTCCAGTCCGAGCGTACCGACCTGAACCAGTACAAGGCGATGTTTGCCCACGCGACCGACAAGCGCACCCTGGCTGACGCCCTCGACGGTGCAGACGTGTTCGTCGGCCTGTCCGGCCCGAACCTGCTGAGCGCCGAAGGCCTCAAGTCCATGGCGGCCAACCCGATCGTGTTCGCTTGCTCCAACCCTGATCCAGAAATCTCTCCGGAGCTGGCTCACGCCACCCGTAGTGACGTGATCATGGCGACCGGCCGTTCGGACTACCCGAACCAGGTCAACAACGTACTGGGTTTCCCATTCATCTTCCGTGGTGCCCTGGACGTTCGCGCCAAGCGCATCAACGAAGAGATGAAAGTGGCTGCTGCCAACGCCTTGCGTGAATTGGCCAAGCTGCCGGTACCTCAGGAAGTGTGCGACGCCTACGGTGGTATCAAGCTGGAATTCGGTCGTGAGTACATCATTCCGAAACCAATGGACAAGCGCCTGATCACCCTGATCTCCGATGCCGTGGCCAAAGCCGCCATCGAGACCGGCGTGGCCACCCTGCCGTATCCGAAGCACTACCCGCTGCAAAGCGTGGATGATGTGTTCAACGGCTAAGCCGTTGTAGCGCACCAACAAAAAGCCCCGGCTCTCGCGAGTCGGGGCTTTTTTGTGGCGAATCATTTTGTGCTGGGCAGGCTTGGTGTGGTGAGCAGGCCTTTGTGGTGAGTGGGCTTGTTGTGGTGAGCGGGCTTGCCCCGCGCTGGGCTGCGAAGCAGCCCTAAAACCTGCCAACGCGTTTTAACTGGATGAATGCGATACTTGCATTAGGGCCGCTTCGCGCCCCAGCGCGGGGGCAG
>NZ_JACARN010000150.1:0-621 GCF_013386605.1 Pseudomonas sp. IPO3749
TTAGAGCGGTATCACAACACGACCAAGTCTAATAGTTGAACGCGAGTGCCCGAGCCCATTTACAGCAACCCCGCTCGCCAAGGCAAATGAGCCCCTGTGGCGAGCGAGCGAGCGAGCTTGCTCGCGCTGGGCCGCGCAGCGCAGGGCAAGCCTGCTCCGTATTCACCACCAATAGGTAGAACGCAAAGCGAATACAATGAAGCCACGCATTTTTACAAACAGGCACACAAAAAAATGAATGTAATCTTGACCCCACTCACCTTAGAGGCCATGCGTTTATTAGACATAGACGAATGCCCAGAATCTTTACTCGAAAGCGTTACCCTTAACCCTGAAGAGTACAAACAACTTCTTCAATCAGGCGCTCTACAAGCGATAAACACCACGCTTGGAAAAATAATCGACGATTACGAAGATGAAGCCATTCACAACCTTGCGGATCTCACAAAAACCGTAGAGATTCTCAACAACCATTTGACGCACGAAAACTCATCTACTATGAAAAAAATAATTGATCTAAATACCCTTGCGATCAAAAACCGAACAGGCCTGTTTTTCTTCTTCTAGTTTTTTACAAACGCTGCGTTAGTACCCCTCACCCCCACGCCACCACCAGCAACC
>NZ_JACARN010000151.1:0-1130 GCF_013386605.1 Pseudomonas sp. IPO3749
AAAAAAAAAAGCATAGTGAAAAAGGAGTTGCTGACGACGAGAGCGACATTGGGATCTAGAGGAAGTAAAAGTCGTAAACATCCGTTCACGAGGCGGACACTGATTGACACGGTTTTGCAGAAGGTTAGGGGAATAGGTTAAATTGAGTGGCTTAAAAATGCTATGTCTGGGATTAAAGTGTAGTAAACTGTGATTAACGGAGACGGCATCGATGAAGAACACTGAAAATCAAGCGGGGTCATTACAACGGTTATTCCTGGTGGTTTAGGCGTACAATGTCCTGAAGAATATTTAAGAAAAAAGCACCATCGATGAAGAACACTGCCTACCGCGGTCGACCATACCTTCGATTATATGCGTTGGAGAGAACGTTTCGATTCCAGCTCCAATAGCGGATAGCCCAGTATGATATTCTAGATGAAGAACGTAGTGAAATTCTACGGAATTGCCATAGGCGTCCGGGTATGTACATTGGTACGAATTTATGTATAGAGCGGGTCATCGAAAGGTTATACTCTTGTAGTTAACATGTAGCCCGGCCCTATTAGTACAGCAGTGCCTAAAAACCACCGTTGTTATTCAACTATTCTCTACAGCCAAACGACCAAGTGCATTTCCACGGAGCGCGATGGAGATTCATTCACTCGGCAGCTCTGTAATAGGGACTAAAAGAGTGATGATAATCATGAGTGCCGCGTTATGGTGGTGTCGGAACAGAGCGGTCTTACGGCCAGTCGTATTCCTTCTCGAGTTCCGTCCAGTTAAGCGTGACACTCCCATAAGTTCGATGATAACTCCTATAAAGTTCAGTTGTAGGTAAATTAGAAGGTGATCCAGACACCGGGGCACCAGTTTTCACGCCCAAAGCATAAACGACGAGCAGTCATGAAAGTCTTAGAACTGGACGTGCCGTTTCTCTGCGAATAATACCTCGAGGATTAGATACCATCGTAGTCTAGATGCAGTGACTGGGATTAGATACCCCCTTCGACGACTGCCGCCTTCGCTGTTTCCCTAGACACTCAACAATAAGCGCTTTTTGTAGGCAGGGGCACCTGAGGACAAATGTCATTCTGAGGTGCCTTCGGATCCCCTTGTCCAATCAAATCTAGAGGAGCCTGTTCTATGCC
>NZ_JACARN010000152.1:0-1373 GCF_013386605.1 Pseudomonas sp. IPO3749
ATCACAGCTGAATTACCCTATGCGATCATCCAGTACGCTACGAACAATAGTCTGCTCTACCCTCTGGATGCCGCCGAAGGTACGACTGCGACACTGACGCTTCCCGCAGGAAGCACCCAGGTCATTGTCCATTTCGCTATTAAGGGCCAGAGCTGTGCAACATTTGCGCCGATCCATGTGGCGAGCGGCAATGTAGCCGACATTCCCTGGCAATGGATCAGTACCTGTATCGGGCATACGGTGCTGATCTCGTACGAGGCTGTTGTCGGTGGTAAGCGCGAAGAGTCACTGGTACTTGAACTTGAGATTCAGGACGTCCGCGAAGGCGATCTGCGTGAGTCAATGCCTGAGTTCGCCCATGCCGAGTTGGAGTGGGGCACGCGGTGGTTGAACATGTTCAAGTTCAAGGGGAATGAAACTATTCGGGTCAAGGCCTGGGAGATGATTCGGGCGGGCTCGCGATTGTTTATTGTGGTTGCGGGTAATGAGCAAAATGTACCGCCGTTATTCAAATGGGTGGCCTTTGATCATGTCGTGACTGAAGAGGAAGCGCATGAGGGGTATGTGTTCGAGTTTGAGTTGTTGCGGCCCTGGCTAGCAGGCTTGGATGATTACTCGTCATGTACCTGCCATTTGGGGGTTATCTGGGACGGTTGTGAACCTGACGCACCGGTGTCTGATGTGAACCCGCTGCCTAGAAATGCTCAGGATTTCCATCAGCGCTCTACGGTGCTGTTGCGCGTCGATCCGACGCCTGACTTGCTAGCGCCCGCTATACGCGAAGCGGTCGACTGTGGCGTCGCCGGTTGGTTGATCAACCCAACCAACACCGTGAGCGGGGCCCATCTTGTGATTGCCTACGATGGCATGGCCCCCGGGACTGTTGTTTGCCCACATTTATCCGGCACCCCCGGCGCCGGTTCACCACCGTTTCCTTGCCACACCGTACAGCCCGGTGAAACCAGCCTTGTGTTCCCCGTGCCACCTTCGGCGATCAGTGCCAACTTCGGCAAACCGGTGACGGCAAGCTATACCGTTTCGTTTAACGGTCTCGGCCCATGGCCATCGCCTGCCTTTACGGCCACCGTGCTTGAACCTACTGAGTTTCCGAAACCCTACATTGAAGAGGTCACCGCTGAGGTCCTGGACCTTCATACCTTCAACGGTGACGCAACGGCCATAGTGCCCATCTGGGACTACGCCGCCGTCGGACAATGTGTCTGGGTCTGGATCACCGGCACGTTGGAGGACGGGAGCACTTACCTGTTCTATATCCTCATGGATAAGCCGCTCACCGCAGGCTGGCTGGCCAATGGCGTCGACGCACCGATTTCTAGGGCTGAGCTGCAGAAGCTGGAAGATTGCAGTGACTT
>NZ_JACARN010000016.1:0-19544 GCF_013386605.1 Pseudomonas sp. IPO3749
CAAGCCCGCTCACCACAACGGCTGGGCCGTCTCTGAGGCTTATGTTTCTAAAAGCTCGGCCACGGCCGTCAGTGCCAGTTGGTAACCCAGCGCCCCCAGCCCGGCAATCACACCGGTGGCGGCCTTGGATACATAGGAGTGGTGCCGAAAGCTTTCGCGCTTCCAGATATTGCTCATGTGCGCTTCGATGATCGGGCCGTCGAAGGCCAGCAGCGCATCCAGGATCGGCACCGAGCTGTAGCTGAGCCCGGCGGCGTTGATCACGATGGCGTCGGCGTTCAAGCGTGCCTCTTGAATCCAGTCCACCAGCACGCCTTCATGGTTGCTCTGGCGAAAGTCCAGGGTCAGGCCCAATGTCGCGGCGAGGTCTTGGCAGCGGGCTTCGATGCTGGAGAAGCTCTCGCTGCCATAGGTGCCGGTTTTGTCCAGGCCGTAGAGGTTGGCGTTGGGCCCGTTGAGGAAAAACACGGTGTGGGTCATGGCGTACTCCAGGTTGTTCAGGGCTGCCAGTCATCCGGCACAACCGCAATCACGTCGATTTCCATCAACCACTCCGGCTGGCCCAAGCCTGAGATCACCAGTCCGGTCGAGATCGGGAATACGCCTTTGAGCCACTTGCCGACTTCCTGGTACACCGGCTCGCGATAGCGTGGGTCGATCAGGTAGGTGGTGGTCTTCACGATGTGTGACAGGTCAGAACCCGCCTCTTCCAGCAGTTGCTTGACGTTCTTCATTGCCTGTTCGGCCTGGGCGCGCGGGTCGCCCAAGCCCACCAGGTTACCGTCGAAATCGGTGCCGATCTGGCCGCGCACATAAATGGTGTTGCCGGCGCGCACGGCCTGGCACAGGTCATTGTCCAGCGCCTGGTTGGGGTAGGTCTGTTGGGTGTTGAACATGCGGATGCGAGTGTGGGTCGGCATAACGGCAACTCGTCGAAAACGGGATGCAGCCAGCTTCACACCGGCCCGATTGCAACGAAACCAGCATTTGCGCGGGGTAGTGCTTAGGAAAAACCGAAGCCCGTGCAGGTCATCGGTTTGCGCGTGACCCGGCACGAACCCTGCAACGCACCCGGTACAGTCATTGTTGAGGGGGCAGGCGTGATGCTCAGTCGTATTACTCAGCGTCAACTGGAGTATTTCGTTGCGTCGGGAGAGGCGGGCAGCATCAGTGCGGCCGCTGAACGCATCCACGTGTCGTCGCCTTCGATTTCGGCGGCGATCACCCATATGGAGGCCGAACTGGGCATCCAGCTGTTTATCCGCCACCACGCCCAGGGCATTTCCCTCACGGCGGTGGGGCGCCTGGTGATGCAGGAAGCCAAGCTGATCCTGGAGCAGATGACCAACCTCTACACCATCGCCTCGGAGTCCTTGAACACTGTGCGCGGGCCGTTGCGGGTCGGCTGCCTGGCGTCGCTGGCGCCGATGATCACGCCGGAACTGGTGTTTGGTTTCGGCCGCGCGTTTCCCGGCGTGCGGCTGACGCAAGCCGAAGGCAACCATGAAGAACTGCTGGAAAAGCTGCGCAGTGGCGAGCTGGATATCGCCCTCACCTACGACTTGGTGACCAGCCCGGATATCGACTTCCAGCCCCTGGCCCAGCTGCCGCCGTATGTGATGGTGGGCGAGTATCACCCGCTGGCGAACTCGCCGGCCGTCAGCATGCAAGACCTTGAGGCTTACCCGGTGGTGCTGCTCGACACGCCGTGGAGCCGCGACTATTTCCTCAGCCTGTTTATCCAGGCCGGCACCACGCCGAACATCATCATGCGCTCCACCAACCTCGAAACGGTGCGCGCCATGGTGGGCAACGGCATCGGCTATTCCTTCGCGAATGCGCGACCCAAATCGAACCTGTCCCAGGACGGCAAACGGGTGATCCGCCTGCGCCTGGCCGGTTCACACCGGCCGATGCGCCTGGGCTACGCCACGGCCTGCAACACCCAGCCGTCGCGGGTGGTGTCGGCGTTTGCCGAGCGCTGCCGCATGTTTGTGTCCGACCAATACATCCCCGGCATGGCGCCGCCGAGCTTTTTTGACCCGCATGCGGTGCGGGTCTTGAGTGGGGTGAGCTGATTTTCTCAGGTGTTCGCACCAAAAAGTGGCGAACGGGTCTTTTTGGGGCTGCTTCGCAGCCCAACGCGGGGCAAGCCCGCTCGCCACACACAGCCCTCTGGGCTGCATAGGTTCTGCCTACCCAGTGCCCCGGCTTTTACGAATTGACCCTAAGTGCCTACCCCCACGACTCTGAACCCATCGATGTAGATCAACTTCTCAGGGCACAGCGACGATGACATTCGACTGGAATTACATGTTTGGTTTGCTGGGCGATGCCGAGTTCTGGCGTGCGACGTGGACGGTGATCAAGCTCAGTACCCTGACCTGGGTCTTGAGCATCGGCCTGGGCTTTCTGCTGGCGCTGGCCAAGCAGTCCAAGCATGGCCTGCTCAGCGTGCCGGCGCGCGGCTATATCTGGCTGTTCCGCAGCCTGCCGCTGCTGGTGCTGCTGATCTTTATCTACAACCTGCCGCAAGCGTTGCCCGGCACCTCGGCGGTCCTGGCTGACCCGTTCTGGTCCGGCCTGCTCGCGCTGGTGATCTGCGAGACCGCCTACGTGGCCGAGATCCATCGCGGCGGCCTGCTCTCGATTCCCAAGGGCCAGGGCGAAGCGGCGCGGGCACTGGGCCTGAAGTTCTTCGGCACGCAATGGCGCGTGGTGATTCCCCAGGCGTTGCGGGTGGCCTTGCCGTCGCTGGCCAACGAATACATCTCCATCGTCAAGCTCACCTCGTTGGTGTCGGTGATTTCCCTGACCGAGATCCTGATGGTCGGCCAGCGCCTGTATTCGCAGAACTTCCTGGTGATCGAGACCATGGCGGCGGTGGCGTTCTTCTACGTGTTCATCGTCACGGTGTTCGACTTCCTGCTCAAACGCCTGGAGCGCTTTCTCGACGTCAACCAGCGCAACGTGTCCCGTGTTCCCGATGCGGCGGTGCTGGCCCTGGCCACCCAACAGCGCACCGCCTTGGCGCGCCCGGCCCCCAACGGCGAACCTGCGTTGCAGGCCGCGCGGCTGCACAAGGCCTACAACGATATCGAGGTGCTGGGCTCGGTCAACCTGCAGATCCAGCCCGGCGAAGTGGTGTCGGTGATCGGCCCGTCCGGCTCTGGCAAAACCACGCTGATCCGCCTGCTCAATGGCCTTGAGCAACTGGACAACGGCGAGATCAGGATCAACGGCCAGCCGTTCATTCACCTGAACAAAGTCGGCGCGCAGAAGCCCCAGTACATCGAGCACGCCGAGCATCGCCTGAACATCGGCATGGTGTTCCAGAGCTTCAACCTGTTCCCGCATTTGAGCGTACTCGACAACCTGCTGATGGCGCCCAAATACCATCGCCTGGGCGCGACCTCCGAGCTCAAGCAACAGGCCTACGCGCTGCTGCACAAGGTCGGCATGCTCGATCACGCCTGGAAGTACCCGCACCAGCTGTCCGGCGGCCAACAGCAACGCGTGGCCATCGCCCGCGCCCTGATGATGCGCCCGCAGATCATGCTGTTCGACGAGCCCACCTCGGCCCTCGACCCAGAGAAAGTCAACGAAGTGCTGCAAGTCATCGAAGCCCTGGCCGAGGAGGGCATCACCATGGTGATCGTCACCCACGAGATGAACTTCGCCTTCAAGGTCTCCGACCGCATCGTGTTCATGGAGAAGGGCCGCGTGGTCTGCGACGACACGCCGGGCGCCTTGCGCAGCGGCCACAACCCACGCGTAGAGGCGTTCCTCAAAGACGTCTCGCTGGCATGACCCCCTCAACGTTCAGGAAAAACACAATGATCGAGCAAGCGCACATCGAACAATTCCAGCGTGACGGTTTCTTGGTGGTTGAAGGCGTGCTGTCGCCGGAGGAAGTGGCGGCGTTGCAGCACGATTTCGACCAGTGGGTCGAAGAAAGCCGCAGCCATGAGCAGGGCTGGGGCGCCACCGTCGATGGCCGCGAGCGGTTTGACCTGGAAGGCGATCACCGCGCCGATCACCCGTCGTTGCGCCGGGTCAGTTCGCCCACCGAGATTTCAGCGGCCTATGAGCGCGTAGCGTTGCACTCGCGCATGGCGGCGATTTCCGCGCAGTTGATCGGCGCTCATGGCACACGCTTCCACCACAGCAAGATCAACTCGAAACTGCCCCACACCGCGACTCAGGTGAAGTGGCACCAGGACTTCCTGTTCACGCCCCACAGCAACGACGACATCGTCACCGCCTTGCTGATGGTCAGCGAAGTGACCCCGGAAAACGGCCCGCTGAACGTGATCCCCGGCAGCCATAAGGGCCCGTTGTGGTCGCACTGGCAGCACCAACGGTTCACCGGCTCGGTGGACGATGCGGTCGTCGAAGAACACTGCCAGCAACCGGTGGCCTGCTACGGCCCTGCGGGCTCAGTGTGCTTTATGCACACCCGTCTTTTGCATGCTTCCAGCCCTAACGAGACCGAACTGCCGCGCACTCTCTTCATCAGCGTATATGCCGCTGAAGACGCGCTGCCATTCGGCGAAAACCCGCTGCCCAGTGCTCATTCCGGCCTGCTGGTGGCCGGTGAAGAAAGCGGCTTGGTGCGTTCCACCGAAAACCACGTGCGCTTGCCGCAAAAGCCCCGTGGCGCCTCGTTCTTCGTGCAACAGGCGGGACAAGATTCAGCCACTGCCTAACCCCCTCAACCTTGCAGGTAATCACCATGACAGCGTTTCGTAAAAGTGTTCGTCCCCTTGCCGTGTGCCTGCTGGGCGCTGCGGTTGCGATGACTTCGTTGGCGGCTTCGGCGTTCCAGCAGGACGGCAAGATCATCGCCGGTTCCGACGTAACGTTCTTCCCATATGAGTACATGGATAACAACAAGCCCGCAGGCTTTGACATCGAGTTCATGGACGGCCTGGGCAAGGTCATGGGGCGCAAGGTCGAGACCCTCGACACGCGGTTCCCCAACCTGATCACCGGCCTGCAAGCCGGGCGTTTCGATGTGACCAACTCGTCGATGTACATCACGGCGGAGCGGGTCAAGGTCATCGACATGATCCCTTACCTCAAGAGCGGCGAGTCGATCCTGACCCTCAAGGACAGCACCTTCCAGCCCAAGACCCCGGAAGAGTTCTGCGGCCACAAGATCGGCTCCATGGGCGCCACGTCCTGGCTGGCACAGATGAACAAGCTGTCGGCCGAGTACTGCGTGGCCAAGGGCCTGAAGCCAATCCAGATCAGCGAATACAGCACCGACCCGCAAACCACCCAGGCCCTTCTGGCTCACGCGGTTGAAGCGCAGATCACCGACGCCGCCGTGGCCCGTGGCGTGATCGACAAACTCGGCAGCCGCGTGGTGATTTCCTCCGACACCCTGATCTACCCGGTGCTCAACGGCTTCGGCGTGAAGAAGGGCAATGACACGGTGAAAAAGGCCCTGATCGAGGGTCTGGAAAAATACCGCGCCACGCCGGAATACGCCGCCTTGCTCAAGAAGTACAACTTCCAGGCACCCACCGATGCCGACATCGCGGCATTGATGCCGAAGTAAACCCATCAGCGCGTGCCGCATACCCGTGCGGCCGCGCCCTGCGGAGACCGATTCATGGCGTTATCCCACGAAGAACAGACGCGCATCGACTTGGCGGCGACCTTTCGCATCATCGCGCACCTGGGCATGCATGAGGCGGTGGCCAACCACTTCAGCGCTGCCGTGTCGGCCGATGGCAAACAGTTTTTGCTCAACCCGAAGTGGAAGCACTTCTCGCGCATTCGCGCCAGCGACCTGCTGCTGTTGAACGCGGACGATGCGTCCTGTGCCGATCACCCGAACGTGGACGCCACCGCCTGGTCGATCCACGGGCAGATCCATCGCCTGCTGCCGCAGACCCTCGCCGTGCTGCATTTGCACCCGATCTACACCACGGCTGTGGCGTGCCTGGCCAAACCGCATATCCCGCCGATCGACCAGAACACCGCGCGCTATTTCAACCGCGTGGCGGTGGACGAACTGTACGGCGGCATGGCCGACACCGAGGCCGAAGGCGCACGCCTGGCCGGGTTGCTGGATGGCAAGAGCCGGCTGCTGATGGGCAACCACGGCGTGATGGTGACGGCGAGTTCCATCGGCGAAGCCTTTGACGATATCTGGACCCTGGAACGCGCCTGCCAGATCCTCGTCACCGCCTGGTCCACCGGGCAGCCGTTGCGGGTGTTGTCGGATGAAGTGGCGGAAAAAACCGCGCGGGGCTGGGAAGGCATTGCCGATTTCTCGCGCCAGCACTTTGAAGAAATGAAGCAATTGATGATCGACGCTGACCCTTCGGTGCTCGACTGAGGACTCCACATGACGTTTTCCGTTGTCGCACGCTGCGCCGAGACAGGCCAGTTGGGCATCGCCATCAGTTCATCGAGCATTGCCGTGGGCGCGCGTTGCCCGTGGCTGCGGCCTGGCGTGGGGGCGGTGGCGTCGCAGAACATCACCTTGCCAAGCCTGGGGCCGCAGGTGCTGGACTTGTTGGAGCAGGGCTTGGCGCCAAGTGAGGCGTTGGCCGCCTTGGCTGGGCAGGATCACAGTGAGTACCGCCAGGTCACGGTGATTGATAACCAGGGCCGCACCGCACATTTCAGTGGCACGCAGACCCTGGGCATCCACCATGCGGTGAGTGGCGAGCAGTGTGTGGCGGCGGGGAATATGCTCGCCGATCCTGCGGTGATCGACGCCATGGTGGCGGCTTTCGAACAGGCCTCCGGGCATCTGGCCGACCGCCTGCTGGCGGCGATGCACGCCGGTCTGGCGGGCGGTGGTGAAGCGGGGCCGGTGCATTCGGCGGCGCTGGTGGTGGTGGTGGATGACCTCTTGTGGCCCATCGTCAACCTGCGGGTGGACTGGGCCGATGAAGACCCCATCGGCGCCCTCGACCAGCTCTGGCAGGCCTATCGCGGGCAGTTGCAGGCCTACATAGACCGGGCCATCAACCCACAGATCGCCCCTGGCTACGCCGTACCGGGAGACGACCGATGAACAGCCGCGACCTGCTGGCGCAACTGGTGCGTTTCGACACCACCAGCCGCGAATCCAACCTGGCCTTGATCGACTTTGTGCGCACGTATTTGCAGGGCCACGGCGTGGCCTGCGAGCTGCTCTACAACGAACACAAGAGCAAGGCCAATCTGCTCGCGACTATCGGCCCGGCAGAAGTGCCCGGTATTGTGTTGTCCGGGCATACCGACGTAGTGCCGGTGGATGGGCAGCGCTGGAGCGTGGCGCCGTTTGACCTCACCGAGCAAGACGGCAAGTTGTACGGCCGTGGCACGGCGGACATGAAGGGCTATATCGCCTGTGTACTCGCGTGTGTGCCGGCCCTGGTGAAGGCCTCGCTGCGCATGCCGGTGCACATTGCGCTGTCGTATGACGAAGAAGTCGGCTGCCTGGGTGTGCGCTCGCTGATCGAGCGATTCCATGATCAGCCGGTCAAGCCCTTGTTGTGCGTGATCGGCGAACCCACCGAACTCAAGCCGGTGCTCGGCCACAAGGGCAAGCTGGCAATGCGTTGCCATGTGCACGGCGCAGCGTGCCATTCGGCCTATGCGCCGGCGGGGGTGAATGCCATTGAATACGCCGCGCGCTTGATCGGCGAGCTGGTGCGGCTCGGCGAAGCACTGAAGGCACCGCAGCATCTGGATCAACGTTTCGATCCGGCGTTTTCCACGGTGCAGACCGGCCTGATCAACGGTGGCAAAGCCCTGAATATCGTCCCGCAGGATTGCAGTTTCGACTTCGAAGTGCGCTCCTTGCCGGCCCAGGACCCCTGGCAAGTTGCCCGGCAATTGCAGGTATACGCCGAGCAAACCCTGCTGCCGGCGATGCGGGCGGTGAGCGGGCAAGCGGCGATCAGCCTCAGCGAGTTGTCCAGCTATCCGGGTTTGGCCACGTCGCTGGAAAGCCAGGCCGCCGAGTGGGTGGCGCAGTTCTGCGGCTCAAGGGAATTCGGCACCGTGGCCTTTGGCACGGAAGGTGGGCTGTTCGACCAGGCCGGCATTCCCACGGTGGTGTGCGGGCCGGGCAGCATGGAGCAAGGGCACAAGCCGGACGAGTTCATCAGCGTGGCGCAGTTGCAGGCCTGTGATCGGATGCTGGCGCGGGTGCTGGGGTTTGTGAGCCAGCCTTCAAACTAAGGTATACACGGCCCATACCCAGGTAGGATTCCGAGCGTTGTAGCCCCGTCGCACACTGTTTGGCAGGCGATGCATTCGCCTTCAAACAACCGGAGAGCGACCATGACAACCCTACTGAAAGTCCCGACTGAAGAACTGGTGCCGTCGCGCTATGCAGTGCGCGTCGGCGAAATTGATGTGCTGGTGATCAGTGACGGCGTGCTGCCGCTGCCGACCCAGACCATGTCCACCAACGCCGACCCCGCCGCCCGCGCGGCCTGGTTCAAGCAGATGTTCCTCGGCCCGGACGCGTTCGACTGGGCGCTGAATGTACTGGTGGTGCGCAGTGGCGAGCAGGTGATTCTGGTCGATGCCGGCCTGGGTGGGCAGTTCCCCGGCTTTCCGCGGGCCGGGCAGTTTCCCAAGCGCCTGGAAGCGGCCGGTATCCCGTTGTCCTCGGTGACCGATATCGTGATCACCCATATGCACATGGACCACATCGGCGGCCTGCTGGTGGACGAAGTGAAACGCAAGTTGCGTGCGGACGTGCGCATTCATGTGGCGGCCATCGAGGTCGATTTCTGGGCGTCGCCGGACTTCACCTATACCGACATGCCTGCACCGGTGCCGGATGTACTCCGCGCCACGGCCCAGCAATTCATGGGGTTGTACAAGGACAATCTGCATACCTTCGACGATGAGCATGAAGTCGCGCCGGGTGTCGTCGCCAAGCTCACTGGCGGCCATACGCCGGGGCACAGCGTGGTGTATGTGACCTCTGGCGGCGAGCGGTTGACCTTTGCCGGCGACGCGCTGTTTCCGGTTGCGTTCGAGCATCCCGATTGGCACAACGGCTTCGAACACGACCCCGAAGAATCAGTGCGCGTGCGCGTGCGGCTGATGAACGAAGCGGCGGCGAGCGGTGAGTTGTTCGTGGCCACCCACCTGCCGTTTCCGTCCGTGGGGCGGGTGGTGGTGGAGGGGGATGCGTTTCGCTGGGTGGCTGCATTCTGGGATTACTGATCCTTGGCCACACCCACCCGCCACTGCGCAGGCGGCAAAATCCCATTCACCAGGTAATTCCCCACAATCCGCGATTTGTATACGCGTGGGTTGTGGTTCGCCAGGGTTCGCGCGTTTCGCCACAGCCGGTCCAGCGCCTTGTTGCTGGCGGTGGCACTGGCGCCCAGCGCATCGAACAGCGCCGTGGTGGCCGCCAGTGTTGCATCCACCACCGGATTCACTGCCAGGCACACTTCCAATTCAGCCAGCGCAACCTGCGGGTCGTCATCGTGCAGCGGCTGGTCATGGGCGATCACATAGCGGGCGGTGTATTCCAGTCGCTGCGCCGCTTGCTGGGCGATGGCTTGCGCGGCGTAGGCCTGGCTGGCGACTTCGCCGATCACTTGCAGCAGTTGCACGTCCTGGCCGGCAGTGTCGGCATTGCCGGTGGTGAAGGTGCGCGAGCGTTGGCTGAGTTCTTCGGCGCCACTGAGGGCGGCGCGGCGGGCGATGCCGGCGAGGGTGCTGAGGTGGTAGAGCTGGAAGAACGACTGGCCGTGGCCAAAGCGCTGTTGGGTGAGGCGTACCTCGTCGTCCACCACGGGCGCGTTGTCGAAGAGGCAGGTGCCGCTGGCGGTGAGGCGTTGGCCGAAGCCGTTCCAGTCATCGACGATTTGCACGCCGGGCGCCTTGAGGTCCACGACCACGCTGTAGATCGTGCCGTCTTCGCCGGTGGCGATGGTGTTGATCAAGTCGCTGTAGAGCGCGCCGGTGGTGTAGAACTTTCTGCCGCTGATGCGCAAGGCACCGGCTTCGTCACGGTGCAGGCGGGTTTCGAAATCGCCACGGGCCTGGTTGCCGACTTCGGTGCTGCCGGGGGAGAGCAGGGCACCCTGGCCGAGCCGGTCCAGCCACTTGGCGCGCCAGTCGAGGTCCTTGGCGCTGAGCACATCCTCACAGAAACCGAAGTGCCCGCGCAGGGCCTGGGTGATGTTGGAGTCGGCGGCGGACAGTTCCGTGAGCAACGCCAACAGCTCGACCAACGTTGCATCCTGGCCGCCGTAACTGGCTGGCAGGCGCCAGCGTGGCAAGCCCAAGGCGTTCAGCTGCTGGATCACGGTGGCGAGGCTGCCGCGTGTCTGATCCGCCACGGCCGCCTGCGCGAGAATCTGCGCAAAGAGCGGGCGAAACGGCGCGGCCAGTTGTTCGTAGCGGGCAGTGGGCGGTGTGCCCCAGATGTTCAAAGCGGGAATCGACATGCAATGGACCTTGCAGAAAATGGTTCAGGTGCTGGGGTCCAGTGGTCTGGTGAGCTCACCCTAACTCAGGCGCGGCGAAGTTTTTAATACGAAAAGCAGCTAGCGACCTGTACGACGGTTCTATCGATAGTGCCCAACAGTATTAAACCCCGCGCTTTTATTGCGTTAGCTTCTACGTCAAATGACCAGACTGCACGCCCACAGATGGTTGAACCAACCCTCCAACCCTGTGGGATTTTCCATGATCAACCGTCGAACACTGCTGTCCTTGCTGGGCCTGGCCTCTCTTGCACTGTACGGCCACTCGGCCGGCGCCGCCGAACCGCTGACCCTCACCGTGGGTGACCAGTTCTTCTCCAACCGTATCGTGCTGGAGCTGTCGGGCGAGCTGAAAGACTTGCCCTACAAAATCGACTTCAAACGCTTCAACACCGGCTCCCCGGTGGCCTCGGCCGTGGCCAGCGGTGCGCTGGATGTGGGCATCGTCGGCGATACCCCGGTGATCAGCCTGGCCGCCAATGGCGCGCCGGTCAAAGTGGTCGCCAGCACCCAGACCAGCCTCGATGGCGTGGGCATCGTGGCGCGCAAGGGCATTCAGTCGGTGGCCGACCTCAAGGGCAAGACCGTTGCCATCTGGAACGGTTCGTGGAGCCAGCAACTGGCCTATAAAGCGCTGGATGAAGCGGGTGTGCCGCGCAGCAGCGTCCACTTCAAATACCTGCTGCCGGCCGAGGCCAGCCTGGCGCTGACCCAGGGCGACATCGACGCCTTCGGCACCTGGGAACCCTATGTGTCGCTGCAGGAAAAAGAAGGCAGCACCCTGATCCGCAACGCCAAGGGCCTGATGAGCGCGCCCACCTACATCGTCGCCTACGAGCCGGCCCTGGCGCAGAAAAGCGCAATCATCAAGGACTTCATCGCCCGCCTGACCCGCGCCCGGGTGTGGAGCAACACCCACGTTGATGAATATGCCGAAGCCTGGTCGAAGGCGAACCAGTCGGCACCGGAAATCGCCAAGGTGTGGTTCAAGCGCGATGCGATCAAGGTGCTGCCGATTTCGCCGACGATTATCAGTGAGGCCCAGGCCACGGCGGATTTTTTGGTGGATGCACAGATGTTGAAACAGCGGTATGACGTGGCGCCGTTGTTTGATCGGGTACTTTAAACGCGGGGGAAATAAGCGCTCACAGTATCCACGGGCTGTTTGTACAGGTGCTGAACTAGGATTTTTGACTCCGGCGCTCACCGGAAACAAAATTCCACTGGCATCGACAAGGAGTAGCCAGTAGGCTACAAGTGATACTGTGACTAATTCAATCGGCAGGACGCCGGAGTTTGATACATGGCTCGACGGTATGCGGGATATTTGGGGGAAAACGGCGATTCTTGCTCGCTTGGACCGGGCGGAGGAAAACAATTTTGGGGATTGTGAATCCGTAGGTGACGGCCTGAGTGAGATGCGTGTGTTTGTCGGGCCCGGCTACAGGATGTATTTCGTGCGTACGGGAGTCACTGCCTACCTGATGTTGTGGGGGAGCGATAAAACCGACCAGAAAAGAGGAATCAAGCGGGCTAAAGAGATTCTTGATGCCCTGAGAGGTAGATGAAATGAGCGAATCGAAATTCAAACCCGGGGACATGCCGATCCTAGATCTGGATACGTCCGGCACTAGCGTCTATGAAGCGTCGCGCTTCCTCGACAGTCCGCAAACCATCAGTGCGTATCTGGCGCAAAGCATGAAGTCTCAAGACCCGCAGGTACTCATGAAGGCGCTTGCCGAGGTTGCCAAGGCCCAAGGTGTGAACAAGGTGGCGGAAGCGGCTGGGGTGAATCGGGAGAGCCTTTACAAAACCCTGAAGGGTGGCTCGAAGACACGCTATGAAACGATCCAGAAGCTGATGCTGGCGTTAGGGGTTGAGTTGACTGTGCGGCCGATTGCAGGAGCGAGCAAGCCCGCCCCTACAAAAATCTGAATCAGCGCACCAGGCACGGCTGCTTGTTGTTGAAGCGCCACCCTGGAATCAGAAACTGCATCGCCACGCTGTCATCGCGCGCGCCGAGGCCCATGCCTTTGTACACCTCATGGGCCTTGGCGACTGCGTCCATGTCGATCTCCACACCCAGGCCTGGCTTGCTCGGCACTTTCAAATAACCCCCTTCGATTTTCAGTGGCGCCTTGGTCAGGTGCTGGCCGTCCTGCCAGATCCAGTGGGTGTCGATGGCGGTGATGTCGCCCGGGGCTGCGGCGGCGACCTGGGTGAACATCGCCAGGGAAATGTCGAAGTGGTTGTTGGAGTGCGAGCCCCAGGTCAGGCCCCATTCATGGCACATCTGCGCCACGCGTACCGAGCCTTGCATTGTCCAGAAGTGTGGGTCGGCCAGGGGGATGTCGACGGATTGCAGCTGGATCGCGTGGCCCATTTCGCGCCAGTCGGTGGCGATCATGTTGGTGGCGGTTTTCAGGCCGGTGGCACGGCGGAATTCAGCCATGACTTCGCGGCCCGAGTAGCCGTTTTCGGCGCCGCAGGGGTCTTCGGCGTAGGCGAGCACGTGGTGCTGGTCGCGGCACAGGCGGATGGCTTCCTTCAATGACCAGGCGCCGTTCGGGTCGAGGGTGATGCGCGCATCCGGGAAGCGTTCGGCCAGGGCGGTGACGGCTTCGATTTCTTCGTCGCCGCTCAATACGCCGCCTTTGAGCTTGAAGTCATTGAAACCGTACTTGGCTTTGGCGGCTTCGGCCAGGCGCACCACGGCGTCGGCCGTCAGGGCGGTTTCGTGGCGCAGGCGGAACCACTCGTCATCGCTGTCGGCTTCGTTGCGGTAGGCCAGATCGGTGGCGCTGCGGTCGCCCACATAAAACAGATAGCCGAGCATTTTTACCGCATCACGTTGCTGGCCTTCACCGAGCAAGGCGGCCACCGGGACTTCGAGGAATTGACCGAGCAGGTCGAGCAGCGCGGCTTCCATGGCGGTGACGGCATGGATGGTGATGCGCAGGTCAAAGGTCTGCAAGCCACGGCCGGCGGCGTCGCGAGAGGCAAAGGTGCTGCGCATCTGGTTGAGGATGCGCTGGTACTGGCCGATGGGTTGGCCGATCACCAGGCTGCGGGCGTCTTCCAGGGTTTCGCGGATGCGTTCGCCGCCGGGCACTTCGCCCACGCCGGTGTTGCCGGAGCTGTCCTTGAGGATGACGATATTGCGTGTGAAGTACGGGCCGTGGGCGCCGCTGAGGTTCAGCAACATGCTGTCGTGGCCGGCGACGGGGATGACCTGGAAGTGAGTAACGACGGGCGTAGTCATGGCAAGTTCCTGAATAAGCTTAAAGAGGTTTGCTGAGGGCGGCGCGGGTGGGCACGGCGCTCGGTGAAGCCAACACGGCAGAGGGCGCGGTCTTGGCGAAGAACACCAGGATCGCGGCGAGCACCGACGTGCCGGCCAGGCCATAGAGGCCGCCCTGGATCGAACCGGTGGTCTGCTCCAGGAAGCCGAACGTGGTCGGGGCAACAAAGCCGCCCAGGTTGCCGATGGAGTTGATCAACGCGATTACCGCGGCGGCGATACGTACATCCAGGTAGCCCTGGGGAATCGGCCAGAACAGCGACGATGCCGACTTGAACCCGATGGCCGCAAAGCAGATCGCCACAAAGGCAAAGACCGGCCCGCCCGTGGTGGACATGAACATGCCCGCTGCCGCAATCAACAGCGCTGCCGCCACCCAGGCCTGCTGGAACTTGAACTTGCCCGACAACGACGCGAAGGCGTACATGGCGATGATCGAGATCAGCCAGGGGATCGAGTTGAAGAAACCGACCTGCACATCACTGAGGTCACCCATCTTCTTGATGATGCTCGGCAGCCAGAAAGTGGCGGCGTAGATCGTCAGTTGGATGCAGAAATACAGTGCGCAGAACAACAGGATCTGGCGGTCCTTGAGCAGCTTGCCGAGGGTCGGCTTGACGCTGGTGAGGGCCTCACGGTCGCGCTGTTCCTGGTCGATAGCATTGACCAGCGCGTCCTGTTCTTCGCGGCTCATCCATTTTGCGTCGTGAGGTTTGGAGTCCAGCCAGAACCATACAAAGAAGCCAATCACCACCGAAGCCAAGCCTTCAATGGCGAACATCCATTGCCAGCCGTGGAAGCCAAAGCCCTCGATCTGCAACAGCACGCCTGACAGCGGGCCGGAAATCAGCGACGCAACCGCCGAGCCACTCAAAAAGATGGCAATGGCTTTACCGCGTTCCACGCCAGGCAGCCAGCGCGTGAAGTAGTAGATCACCCCAGGAAAGAAGCCGGCCTCGGCCACCCCCAGCAGGAAGCGCAGGATATAGAAGTGGGTTTCGTTCTGGATGAAGGCCATCAGCGTGGCGACGATACCCCAGGTGAACATGATACGGGTCAGCCAGATACGCGCGCCGACCTTTTGCAGCAGCATGTTGGAGGGCACTTCGAAGAGGGCGTAGCCGATGAAGAACAACCCGGCGCCGAAGCCATAGGCGGCTGCGCCGATGCCCAGGTCATGCTCCATGTGCGTGCGCACAAAGCCGATATTGACCCGGTCGATGTAGTTGAGGATGAACATGATCACGAACAGTGGGAGCACATGGCGCTTCACTTTGCTCACGGCGCGCGCGAGGACGGGATCACTTTCGGGTGTGGCAGATACATGGATTGAATTGGTCACAATTCAAAACTCCCCCTGATTATTTTTATGCGGGTTTGCGTGTCTTGTTGATAGACATCATACAAGTAGGCTTCTTGAGATCGCAATCCAAGGGTGAGTGTTTTTCTTCTTATAACGCGGTGTAGAGAATAGGAGTTTCGGTTATTTAAGCCGTTAATTCTGGGGTTTGTGCCGTTTTTTGAGCGAAATGGTATCCGGTGGATGCCGTGAGAGGGGTGTCTGTCAGAGAGGGGCTTAAGTTTGGTTGTCATACAAGTTAGGGGTTTTTTCAATCAACCCAGGCCTGACGCCGGGCTGGGTGGTAAGCTCCCCCCCAGCTCAACCCCGTGGACCTGTTGCAATGCCCATTGAAAGTGGAATCCCCCTGCGTAAACGCTCCACCAACCTGGCCCAGGGCGTGGTCGATGCGCTGACCCAGCGCATCCTGCTCGGCCAGTTGAAACCCGGCGAAAAACTGCCCTCGGAATCCACCATCGTGCTTGAGCACGGCGTGAGCCGAACCGTCGTGCGCGAAGCGATCTCCAAATTGCAGGCGTCGGGATTGGTCGAGACCCGTCACGGCATCGGCACCTTTGTGCTGGCGCAACAGGCGCAGCAGGGCTTGCGCCTGCATGTGGACACGGTCGCCAGCGTGCGCAACATGCTCGAACTGCGCCTGGGTCTTGAGGTGCAAGCCGTCGCACTGGCCGCCGTGCGCCGCACCGACCAACAACTGGCCCACATGCGCCAGGCACTCGACGACTACCAGGCCTCCCTGGCCAACAACGACAGCTGTGTGGAAGAAGACAAACGCTTCCACCAACTGATCGCCGAGGCCACCGGTAATACCTTCTTCACCGAAATCATGCTGCACCTGGGCAATGCGATGATCCCGCGCACCCAGGTGAAGGGCGATGAACGTGGCGGCGCCGACTTTGCCCAACTGGGTCAACTGGCGAACCTGGAACATGAGGCGATCTTCAACGCGATCAAACGCCAGGACCCGGACGCCGCCCGCGCCGCCATGGTGCTGCACCTGACCAACAGCCGGGACCGTTTTTCGGGGGAGCAGGGGCGTTGAACGAACACACCTTATCCCTGCGCCTAGAGCGCGTCGCCGCCAACGTACCAACGGGCGCGCGGCTGGCCGATATCGGCTCCGATCACGGTTATTTGCCGGTGTCGCTGATGCGTCGAGGCCTGATCACGGCGGCAGTGGCGGGGGAGGTCGCGACCACGCCCTTTCATGCGGCGCAACGCACCGTGCGCGACAACGGCCTGGAGCGGCAGATCAGCGTGCGCCTGGCCGATGGCTTGGCGGCCATCGAAGCCCATGACGGCATCACTGCGATCAGCGTCTGCGGCATGGGCGGCGAGACGATTCGCGACATTCTCGAAAGCGGCAAGCGGCAGCTGAGCGGCAGGGAACGGTTGATCCTGCAACCCAATGGTGGTGAGCAACCGTTGCGCCAATGGC
Organism: Pseudomonas sp. IPO3749; assembly: GCF_013386605.1. Lineage (NCBI taxonomy): Bacteria > Pseudomonadati > Pseudomonadota > Gammaproteobacteria > Pseudomonadales > Pseudomonadaceae > Pseudomonas > Pseudomonas sp. IPO3749. Next base: position 16,572 of record NZ_JACARN010000016.1, read on the forward strand.
TGATGGACAACGGTTACTCGATCCTCAGTGAAGAGCTGCTGCGCGAGAACCGCTTCTACTACGAAATCATCGTCGCCGAGCGCGGTGAGGCAATGGTTTACACCGCTGAACAGCTGTACTTCGGCCCGTTGCAGATGCAGGCGCGCAGCCCGGCCTTCATCGCCAAATGGCAACGTATGTTGCGCCAAAAGCACAAGACCCTGGCCAGTTTCGAACAAGCTCGGCAGGCGGTGCCGCAAGAGAAGCGACAAGAGATTGCCCAGCAGGCCAACTGGATTACCGCGTTACTGGCCTGATACCCCTTCATTCAAACCTGATGACCTAGGACACCCATAATGGCCGACGCCACTGACCCCACCTTCTACGACCGTGCGGACGCGCACATCGAATTGTCGAACGAGCAACTTCAGGTTCACGAAAACCTCGGCCAGGTCAGCGCCTCGATGATGTTCGGCACCACGCGCTTCAATGCCTGGGCCAGTGCGCGCAACTTCAAGTCCGGCGCGGAAATGGCCGAGGCGCGGGAGGCGATGCTGAAGTACTTCTGTGACCAGTACCGGATGATGCTTGAGGATAATCTGGATGATCACATCAATAATTTTGGCCGGTACATGTCGACCCGATAAGCCACTGTTACAGCTCTGCACAGACCTTGAGTGCTTTTGCCCCATTTTCGCGCACGCTACGTGCGCGATTGCTTCCCGCGCCGCCTATCTTGGGCACGCCGACAGCGGCCCGTATCTTGCTTGAGCCAAGCTAATCAATGACATGGCATTTTGCCGTCAGTCATTTCAAGGCTTCACCCAGCGGTGCACCGCGTGGGTCGTTTTTGGGGAGTGGTCGGACATGCACAGCCTTTTGTCACCGGGTATCCGCTTGCTGGGGCGTTTTGGTTTTGCGCGCAAGTTCCAGATCCTGTTCTTCCTGTTCATGCTGCCCCTGGCGGGTAGCCTGTGGATGATCGGCTCGGACTATCGCGATAAATTAACCGTGATTTCCAGCGAGCAGTCCGGCGTCCGGCAACTGTTGGCCCTGGATGCGCTGGATGGCCAGCTGACAGCCCAGCGCAACCTGGCCGCGCGCTGGAAGGCGGCGGACATCCTGCACGCACCCACGCCAGCGGCGAAGGCGGCGATGGACAAGGTCGACGCCAACTTCCCGGTGATCCTGCAAAGCCTGCAAGCCCTGGGCGATTCGCTCAAAGCCCAGCACGCCAGTGCCGATATCCTCGCGCGCTTCGACGCCTTGCAGGCGACAGTCAAGGGCATGGACTCCCAATCCCTGCGCACCGTGGGCTGGTGGCCGGACGGTTACGACCGTTTCACCTCGGCCCTGACCGCGATGCAAACCCTGCGCGAGCAGATCACCCTGGACGCCGGGTTGATCCTCGACCCGTGGCTGGAAACCTACCTGCTGATGCAGATTTCCACCCAGCACACCCCCGACCTGATCGAGCGCATTGGCCGCATGGCCAGTGTCGGCCAGTCGTCCATTGCCTCGGGGCAGTTCACCTTGCAGAGCCGTTTGCAGATGCGTGACCTGCGCAGCCGCATCGGTGATGCGCGGGACCAGTTGGTCAAGGCCGCGGCCTCGCTCAAGGCCAAGCAGTATGCCGGGCTGGAACCCTGGACTGTGCAGTACGACAACAGCCTGCAACGCCTGGACAATGAGCTCAAAGTGCTCGACGACGGCGTATTCGGCGGCACCATCAAGCTCGACACAGCGGCCTTCGAAACCAGTGTCGACGGCATGCTCGACAGCCTGGGCGCGCTGCGTAACCAATCGCTCGATTCGCTGGATGCGCGCCTGGGTTACTACCGTGATCGCTCGTTGCAGAAGTTCGTTCCGGTGGCGGTGACCTTCAGCCTGTTGGCGCTGGCCGCGTTGTACCTGTTCATCTGCCTGCAAGCCTCGATCCGGCGTAGCGCCAGTGGCATCACCACCCTGGCCGAGTCTCTGCGCGACGGCAACCTGTGCGTCGAGGTGGCGGTGGAAGGGCGCGACGAACTCGCGGCCATCAGCACCGCGTTGAACGTGGCGGTGGTGCAGTTGCGCACCAGTCTATTGGGGGTCAATCACGAGACGCAGCAACTGGGGTCGGCGGTGCTGACCCTCAACTCGCAATCGGGCAGCACCCTCACCGAAGTCGAAGACCAGCAACAACAAATCAGCCAGATTGCCGCTGCTGCCACCCAATTGGCCGCGACATCCCTGGGCGTCGCCAAGAGCTGCGAACAAGCTTCCGGCAGCGCCCAGCAGACCCGACGCATCGCCGAAGACAGCAGCCGCGACAGCCAGCGCACCACGGCCAGCATCCAGCAACTCAACCTGCGCCTGACCGACACCGCCGATGCGCTGGAGCAGGTCAGCCAGCAGGGCCAGCAGATTCAATCGGTGGTCGACACCATCCGTGGCATTGCCGAGCAGACCAACCTGCTGGCGCTCAACGCCGCCATCGAGGCCGCCCGCGCCGGTGAGCAGGGCCGCGGATTTGCCGTGGTGGCCGATGAAGTGCGCAGCTTGTCGCAACGCACCCAAGCCTCCACGGCGCAGATCGCCGGCACGGTCGACAGCCTGCGCGCCACGGTCAGCCAGGCGGTCACGTTGATGGGCGCCGCGTGTGAACAGGCACTGACAGATGCTGAATCCGTCACCGGGTTGGGCACACGTTTGGGCGAGATTGCCGGTGCGGTGCAGCACGTCACCGACACCTTGGCGCAGATCGCCACCGCCGTAGAGGAACAAGCGGCGACGGCGGATGAAGTGAGCGGCAACATCCAGCAAGTGGACCAGGCGGCGGGGCGCTTGCTCGACGGCGCACGGGCAGTGAACCGCGCGGCCGACACCCTGAGCAAGGGCAGCCAGGCATTGAGCGACAACACCGCACGGTTTCGCCTGGGCTGAACAGGTTTTTGTGGTCAGCAAGCTTCCTATGGTGAGCCCGCTTTCTGTGGCGAGCGGGCTTCCTGTGGT
>NZ_JACARN010000153.1:0-3089 GCF_013386605.1 Pseudomonas sp. IPO3749
ATGCAGCCGCTGAGGCTCAAGGCCAGGGCAAATACGGCGGATACGATGGCGAAGGATTTCATGGTGGGCGCAGGCTCGAATAAAGGCCGCTGCTGAGTGGATCAGCAGCGGCAGGCGCGCACCATACAGCAAGATCGGCTGTGTGAGGTTACAGGCTGACAAACGAGCGTCGCCAAGGGTCAGCCGACGTATTGAGGGCGCAGCGGCTTGCCCATTTCTTCATTCAAGGCGTTTTCAGTCAGGGGTTTGGGGTTGGGTGGGGTCGCGGGCGTAGTGGGCAGCCCTACGGCCTGACGTTCGCTGTTGGGGACATCGTGTTGCTCGCCCTCAAATGTTTCAGTGGTCGAGCCGGTCAAAGCGGTGCCATTACCTGCGTTATAGGCATGCACCATTTCGTGGTAAAGCGTCGTGATGGAGGCGTAGGTCACGCCAGCGACGGTGTCCACTGCGGAGCGGTTATAGCTGATTTCAGCCCGGTCAGCCTGCGACCCCGGCACACCGTCGACCATGAAGCCCCATTTGGGATCGTCACCGACAATAGGTGCGCGTTCGTAGCCGAACAAGGCCTTGAGCTCCTGGCTGCCGTAGACATAGCCGCTGCCGAGGTCGACCAAATCTTCGACGATGGTCACCGGTGCGCCGTTGCGCTGGGCCATGGCGCTCATGGCGGCCAGCATCTGTTGGCCGATGGGAGATCGGCGCAGCAGGGCCAGATCGTCCTCGACCCGTTGGATAAACTCGGGCGAACCCTTGATCACAAACCCTGTTTGAGGTTCCGGCGCGGCCGATACCGCGGTAAACCGCGAACCGTTGAGGTGGCTGATCGCGTCGTCGGGTTTACCGTAGATCAGGTCGCCTGGGCCGTTGGCGATCACTGTGTCGCGGCCATCGCCGGTGTAAAAGGTAGTGCGGTCGTGGCCGATCAAGCGATCGTCCCCGGCACCGCCGTGCAGGACCGTATGCCCGTTTCCTGCGTAGAGTCGATCATTGCCGTTGCCGCCATCCAGGTAGCTGGTTTTGTGCTTGGGGCCTGCACCCGCGTAGAGACGGTCATTGCCATTGTTGCCATATATGATGTTGTCGCCGGTGCCGCCCATGATTGTGTCATCACCGTCGTTGCCCTCGGCATAACCCAGGCCACTGCCGAGGCGCAGCACATCATCGCCTTTGCCGCCGAACACACGGGTGTAACCGCCGCCGGCCCGCACGCGGTCATTGCCGTCGCCGGCCTCCACGATGACGGGTTGGGTCACATTGGCGTCGATGTGGATGTTGTCGTCACCGCCATGGGTTTTGAAGTGAAAGGTGAGGGGCTTGCCGTCTTTATCCTCACTGTCAAAACGATACAACCGCCCATTGACCCGAACATCCAACTGTCCTGCGCGTGTCTGGCTGACGTGAATCTGGTCGGCTTTGTCACCGGTTTCGAGGACCAGGGAGTTCTGCAGACTGTAAGTCACGTCCTGTTCCCAGACCGATTGGCAACTGACCTTCAAGTTGCCGTCATCCAGAACCGGGTGTACGTAGGCCTGGATCTGATTATCCGGTGTGAACGGGAGTTGAGGGGCGACGGCGGGTACGTAGCGACTGTTCTCAACCGAGACTACCGGGGCATGCGTAGAGTGGTGCTCGCCTTTCAGGGGCGGGCGGTGCGCGTTTTCAAGGCTTTTGGACACTTCCATTTGAGATCCCTTTCGAAGAGTCAGGCGGTCTGCCTGCCTTTTGGAAGTGTCCGTCTGCGGCAAATCGTTCCAGCGAGGTTGTAATGAGGTCTTACAGCAAACTGATCGGGTAACTGACAATCAACCGGTTCTCATCGAACTCATTGTTGCTGTAGTCGCGGCGCATGCTGGAGTTGCGCAGGCGCACCGTGAGGTTTTTCAGGCTGCCGCTTTGCACGGTGTAGCCCAGTTCGCTTTCGCGACCCCATTCCTTGCCGTCGGTAATCGTACCGGTGTGCACGTTGCTGCCGCTGATGTAGCGGTTCATCAGGGTCAGGCCGGGCACGCCGAGGGCGGCGAAGTTGTAGTCGTGGCGTACCTGCCAGGATTTCTCCTGGGCGTTGTCGTAGCTGGAGTTGTAGCTATCGTTGGCCAAGGTGCCGCCGCTGGTGCCGTTGACGCGCATCCAGGCGCTGTTGCCGGTGAGTTTCTGCAGGCCGACGTAGAAGGTGTTGCCGCCGTACTTGGCGGAGAACAGGCCGGACCAGGTCTTGTTGTCCAGGTCGCCGGCGCGGGCGCTGCCGTCGTCCTTGCCGTAGAAAAAACCGAGGTTGGCGCCCAGGGTCCAGTCGCCGATGGGTTGGGTGTGGATCAAATTGACGAACTGCTGGCTATAGATGTCCTTGAGTTGCGCATTCCACAGGCCGATCTGGGTGCGCTTGTCGTTGAACGCGTACTCGGCGCCCTGGAAGTTGAAGCGATCGGAAGTGAACGCGGTTTTTCCGAACATAGACATGTCCGTCATGCTGCTGTCGTCACGCGGGCTGTTGGCGCGGAACTGGCCGCCGTAGAGGGTCAGGCCGTCGATTTCTTTCGAAGTGATCTGCCCACCGCGCAGGGTTTGCGGCAGGGAGCGGCCGTCGTCCGAGCGCAGGATCGGCAGCACCGGCATCCATTCGCCGACCTTCACTTCGGTCTTGGAAATGCGCGCCTTGAACGCCACCCCAAGACGCCCGAATTCATCTGCCGGGCGGCCATCGTGATCCAACGGCAACAGTTGGGTGCCCCCGGTGCCGCGTCCGCCATCCAGCTTCAACGAATACAGCCCCAACACGTCCACGCCGAAACCCACGGTACCCTGGGTAAAGCCGGACTTGGCGTCGAGGATGAAACTCTGCGTCCACTCCTGCGCGCCGCCCTGGGTCTTGGTAGGGTTGGTGTAGTTGCGGTTGAAGAAGAAGTTGCGCAGGTTGAGGTTGGCGCTGGCGTCTTCGAGAAAACCGTGTTCTTCAGCGACGACGGGCAAGGCAAGACTGGCGACAGCGGTTGCCAGCAAAAGCCGGCGCGGGTGGAAAGTGCTCATGGCGAAAGGACCTGTTGTTATTGGGTTTATGCAGGTGGCGGCCATGGTGCGGGGCGGTGCGGGGG
>NZ_JACARN010000154.1:0-651 GCF_013386605.1 Pseudomonas sp. IPO3749
GACATCCTGTGGGGCGGCAAAGGCAACGATGTCTTTGTCTACGGAAACACCAGCGAGTCGACCCGGGACGCGCCCGATCAGATCATGGACTTCGTCAGCGGCGAGGACCGGGTGGATGTGTCCGGGATTCGCGCGGCACTGGGTAACCAGCCGTTGAAGTTTGTCAGTGCATTTTCTGGGGCCAGTGGCGAGGCAGTGGTGACCTATGACCCGGTAGTTCAGATGAGTACCTTGCAAATCGCCGGCAAGCCTGACGAGCCGGCCTTCGTCCTGCTGGTCCACGGCAAACTGCAACAGGGCGACATCGTCAGTTGATTCAGCCGGCGTTTCGCAACAGCGTCTCAAACAATCGCTGCACCTGGGGTTCATCAGTGTGGGCCACGTTGAAACGCATCGAGTCACGCTGCGCCGGGTCGTAGCCAAACAGCGCGCCGGGCGCCAGCACCATGCCCTGCTTTAAGGCCGCCTGGGCCAACCGTTCGCCGTTGACCCCAGGCGGCAGGCGCGCCCAGATAAACATCCCGCCTTCGTAACCCATCGGCAGCTCGCAGCCGCAACGCTTGAGCCACTGTTCCACGCGTCCGCCGGCCTCCATCAAGCGTTGCACCATGCGCTTGCGGTGCTTGGCGTAGCTGCCTTCGCTGAGCATGC
>NZ_JACARN010000155.1:0-1740 GCF_013386605.1 Pseudomonas sp. IPO3749
CTGGAAGATTGCAGTGACTTCGAGCTGCATGCAGCGGTGAGCTTCGATGGTAAATGTGATCTGGCGACGGCGATCGCCTTTCCGGCTCAGACTTTCAAAATCGAGCAAGAGCCGCTAGTGCTGCTTGAAGCCAAAGTAACGGAAGCGGTGGGCTCAAACTTGACCGCCTACAACGGGCGCAACGGCGTGCATGTTGAAGTGAAGTACGCCGGTGGCAATCCGAACCACTCCATCACTGTCTGCTGGAAGAGACCGAACGGTTCTTGCTGGTTGTTGGCCCCTAAACCAGGCAGTACGACGGGCGCGGTGGTCTGGTTGTTACCGCCGGAAGCCGTGATCGAGAGCATGGGTAAGGTGGTGGAGATCATTTATACCGTCACCACCGCCTGCAAGGTGCAGACCTCACCGCCTTTGAACTTGAACATCAGTTTGCCTGTGCGCGTGGAAACGCCAAACGTGCGGCAGGCTACGCCTCCCAGAACGCAAAATGCCATTCTGGATACTCGCACGTTCACCGGGAATGCCGAATCCTTCATAGATTGGATGTGGTTCCTGCGAGCAGGGCAGAAGTGCTGGTTACGCGTGGACGGGACGGGCAAAGACGGCAACCCCTACTCGTTCTACGTGTACTCGGCCAGAACCATTACGGCAGCAGAGGAGACCGTGGGGGTGGCGGGGCCTGTTCTGCGACCCGAGTTGGATAAGCTAATGGATAAAACCAGTTGTTCCCTTACATTCAGCGTCGCAACGGACGGTAGCTCAACTGCGAATGTGGTATGTCCAACGCGGATGTTGAACGTGGTTGCGCCACCTGAGGTTCGTTATGAGAACTTTACTGGAGAGCCCACCAAGCTTATCTCGGCAGGTCAGAGTATTAGTACGTCGACTATGCAGATCACGTTCCTCTCCGGCCCTGGTCCAGCCGGTATCGATTCATACTATCCAACTCCCGGGCTGCTGGAGGGGCAAGCAATTGTGTTGTGCCAAGGCTCTGACCAAAATCCGAAACAACATCTGCGTTTGGACTTGGCTTTTGAATGCGTGCGAGTGAAGTTCGCTTACACGTGGAGTCACCTTCCTACTCAACTCACGTTCTACAGTGCGTCGGGTGTCTATTTGGGGGCTGTGAACCTGACTGGGGCCAATCAGGGGGGGGCGCTTCAGGGCTGGGTGGACTTCAGCGCACCCGCAAACTCAAAAGTCGGAAGGATAGAGATAGTCTGTGGGGACTACATGTTTTTTGACTTCTTCACATTCTGGTTGTAACTACAAAAAAACGCCCATGTGAGATGCATGGGCGTTTCAAAGTCATTCGGACTAGATGCAATTATTTCGGCGCCCCAAATCTGCATCGCGAAGGGTGATATTCGCCAGTCGCACTGCCATGCCTGCCTGGTGTTACGTGATGCTGGGCGGGATTCGTTGTTGGCCACGCAGATTGCTTAGTGGGTGCAGAAGACCTTGCAGCGGGATGTTTGAGTGCGGCGCGGTGGCGGAGTTGGAGGGGCTTTAAGCGCTCCACTTGTCAGAACTGTCAGATCTGACAGTAGGCAAGATTTCTGATCCGAGCGTTAGATAACCGAAGCTTTTGGCTGGTAAAGCCAGCCTTGACGGTTATCTAACGTTGGACAGGAGTCTTATCGTGGCTAAAAAACCGATCCCTAAAAAAACCTCCCCAGCTCAGGTTATGAGCGCTGCACCCGCCGCATCAATCAAGGCCATCACAGCTGAATTACCCTA
>NZ_JACARN010000156.1:0-609 GCF_013386605.1 Pseudomonas sp. IPO3749
ACAAGCGGTGGAGCAAGTGGCCACCAACACAAGGCTATCCGGTCGTATAATAGGATTCGTGTCAGCAGCCGCGGTAAGCAGCCTAAACGATATCGGGGACTTGCGATGTACATGCTTTGGTTCAATACATACGTGACCCAGTGGAGGATATACAGTTCATCCAGTACCTGCATCGGGCCAGCATAATCATGTCATCTGGGAAGTGGCCGTAGGGACATCATTAGTGATTAAATGTCGTTTTGCTAGTATACGTCTAGGCGTCACCCGCCATCTCTGTGCAGGTGGGCCGACGAGACATTGTCCCTGATTTCTCCACTACTAATAGCACACACGGGGCAATACCAGCACAAGCTAGTCTCGCGGGAACGCTCGTCAGCATACGAAAGAGCTTAAGGCACGCCAATTCGCACTGTCAGGGTCACTTGGGTGTTTTGCACTATTAGATACCCTAGTAGTCCCGTTCTTCCTTCCAGAGGTATGTGGCTGCGTGGTCAAAAGTGCGGCATTCGTATTTGCTCCTCGTGTTTACTCTCACAAACTTGAGTACACACCGCCCGTATGCTTCTTGTGGAACTGGACAACTGATTCTTTGGTCATCCTGAAGTTTAG
>NZ_JACARN010000157.1:0-321 GCF_013386605.1 Pseudomonas sp. IPO3749
TGGGAGCGGGCTTGCTCGCGAAGGCGGCGTGTCAGCGATTACATCTCTGACTGATCCACCGCTTTCGCGAGCAAGCCCGCCACCACAGTTTTGATCTCCTATATCAGGTAGATATCAATATGCTCTGGCTCTGGCTCTGGCTCTGGCTCTGGCTCTGGCTTTGTTTTTGATTTTGATCTTAGGCGCCCCGTCAAACACGCTGGCCGGAATTCGGCAGGGATTTGGGGGGTAAACCGGCAGGGATGCCGGTTTAGCCGCCCCGCGCCATGGATGGCGCGTGGCGGCGGCCCCCCAAATCACTGTCGGATTACGGGCACACCG
>NZ_JACARN010000158.1:0-302 GCF_013386605.1 Pseudomonas sp. IPO3749
AGCCTGGAGCGTAGCCCTGACGAAACCACCATCCTCAACGGCCGACGCTTGCTGGAAAACATGAGTGAGCCGCCAGGATATTAGGTGTGATCAACGGGTATCTTGGTGATCGTAGGCTGTCGTTGCGACAAGGCACCATCGTCGATGCGACGATCATTCACGCGCCAAGTTCGACCAAGAACAAAGATGGCAAACGCGATCCCGAAATGCACCAAACGAAGAAGGGCAATCAATATTACTTCGGCGCCAAAGCGCATATCGGTGTCGACGATCAGTCAGGCGTGGTGCACAGCGTGGTGGTC
>NZ_JACARN010000159.1:0-752 GCF_013386605.1 Pseudomonas sp. IPO3749
GGGTGCGACGCAGCAACAGGGAGATCACCGCCGCAATAGCGCCGATCACGAACGGAATCCGCCAGCCCCAGGCGCGCAATTCTTCTTCAGTGAGGATCTGTTGCAGGATCACCACCACCAGCACCGCCAGCAGTTGCCCGCCAATCAGGGTCACGTACTGGAACGAAGCGAAGAAACCGCGCTGGCCCTTGAGCGCGACTTCACTCATGTAGGTCGCGGTGGTGCCGTACTCGCCCCCCACCGACAAGCCCTGGAACAGCCGCGCCACCAACAGCAACGCCGGAGCCCAGGCGCCGATGTCTTTGTAAGTGGGCAGGAAAGCGATGACCAGGGAACCGGCGCACATCATCAGCACCGAGATCATCATCGAGTTCTTGCGCCCGTGCTTGTCCGCCACCCGGCCAAACAACCAGCCACCGATAGGTCGCATCAGGAAGCCCGCGGCGAACACACCGGCAGTGTTGAGCAGTTGGACCGTGGGGTCGTCCGACGGGAAAAACGCCGGGGCAAAGTAAATGGCGCAGAAGGCGTAGACGTAGAAGTCGAACCATTCGACGAGGTTGCCGGAGGATGCTCCGACGATCGCAAAAATCCGTTTGCTGCGTTCTTCTCCGGTGTAGTGACTGGTTGTTGTTGTCATGTTTTTTTCACTCAGTGGGAACGGTTATAGCCTAGACATACTTTGCAACAAGCTCGTTCCGCAACAAGACTTTTAGGTATGTCGTGCCTGTGAGGGCCTCTTCGCGGGCAAG
>NZ_JACARN010000160.1:0-456 GCF_013386605.1 Pseudomonas sp. IPO3749
CAGTTCCAGTACATCCTGCGCGATGAGTCGATGCACCTGAACTTCGGTATCGATGTGATCAACCAGATCAAAATCGAAAACCCACACCTGTGGGATGCCGAGATGAAGGAAGAAGCGACTCAGATGATCCTGCAAGGGACTCAGCTGGAGATCGAATATGCGCGCGATACCATGCCACGTGGCGTGCTGGGTATGAACGCGGCGATGATGGAGGACTATCTCAAGTTCATCGCTAACCGTCGTTTGTCGCAGATTGGTCTGAAAGAAGAATACCCAGGGACGACTAACCCGTTCCCATGGATGAGCGAGATCATGGACTTGAAGAAAGAGAAAAACTTCTTCGAAACCCGTGTGATCGAGTACCAGACTGGCGGCGCGCTGAGCTGGGATTGATTCCTCAGCTCATCAACCCCATTAAGCCCTGACACGTTCAGGGCTTTTTTATTTCAGCATGAC
>NZ_JACARN010000017.1:0-9147 GCF_013386605.1 Pseudomonas sp. IPO3749
ACCTATTTCAGGACTAGACAACTCAGTAATTACTGAGCTTGAGCTTCAACCGACGCTTCTACGCGACGGTTAACAGCACGACCAGCTTCAGTTGCGTTGTCAGCAACTGGGCGGGATTCGCCGTAACCTACTGCGGTGATACGGCTAGGAGCAACGCCGTCTTTAACCAGGACTTGCTTAACAGCGTCAGCACGACGCTGGGACAGTTTCTGGTTGTAAGCGTCTGGACCTACGGAGTCAGTGTGACCAGCAACTTCTACGTTGGTAGCTGGGTACTGAGCCATGAAGTCGGCCAGGTTTTTCACGTCGCCGTAGCTGTTAGGCTTAACAACCGACTTGTCGAAGTCGAACTTAACGTCCAGCTCAACACGTACAACCTGAGCAACTGGAGCTTCTGGCTCTGGAGTTGGCTCTGGAGCTGGTGCTGGGGTAGGAGCTGGAGCAGCTGCGCCAGCGTTACCGCCGAAGTTCACGCCCAGGCCGACCAGTGCGGAGTAGTCCCACTTGCCGTTGTCCAGACCGTAGTCAGCTTCAACACCGGCACGAGCGTACAGGTTGTTGGTGAAGTAGTACTTCACGCCAGTACCAACGGTAGCGAAGGTAGTCTGGTCGCGACCGCTGTGGCCGTCAGCTTGAACGTTGGTACGGCTCTGGTGGCCGAAACCGCCTTCAACGTACGGACGCAGGCTGTCTACGCCAGCTTGACCGAAGTGATACTGGGCAACCAGGCTGCCGGTATCGCCTTTGATCTTCTGGTTACCAGTACCGTCGTTCGAACGGGTGTGGTTGGTTTTGTCGTAGGACAGGTTCAAGGACAGGTCGTCGGTCAGGAAGTAACCGATGCGAGCGCCAGGATTGAAGCCGTCTTCGATGTGCTTGACGCTATCGTTGTACTGCTTCTTGTAGAACAGCTCGCCTTCAACTGCGCCTTGGCCTTGTGCCAGAACGCCGAAAGAAGTAGCGGCAATAAGAGAACCAATGGCCAAGCCCAAGGTGTTTTTCAGTTTCATCCGTTAAATCCCCATCTGGTGATTGTAAAGCAGTCCCACAAACCGGGGGACAACTCGGCGACAAGTCTAACAGAACTTGCCTACACGTAAGAGATATTTGCCACGCACTAAGTTTCAGTCTCGCCCGCAAATTTCTCACGTAATTTATCAAGAGCACGTTTGTAACGCATTTTTGTAGCACTCAAACCCATGTGCATGATGTCAGCGATTTCCTGGAATTCCAGCTCTGCGACAAATCGTAGCACCAGAATTTCCCGGTCAATCGGGTTCACATACACCAACCAGCGATCAAGTCCGCCCTTCTCCTCGGGTGTCGGCGTCTTCTCTTCAGACGCTTCCTCAAGGGGGTCCAGACTCAAGGCGTCCATCAAGCGACGCTTTCGCCGTTCCTTGCGATACTGCGTGATGCACTCGTTGTACGTGATGCTATATAGCCATGTCTTGAACTTCGATTTTCCCTCGAAGTTCTTCAGGCCATACAGCACCTTGAGCATCACTTCCTGACAGACATCATCCGCATCTCTATCGTTCCCTAAATACCTTGAACAAACGTTGAACAGAGTGCGTTGATATCTGCGCATCAATTCTTCGTACGCGCGAGTTACGTGAAACAGCTCCGTGTGCGAGCGCGCGACCAACTCCTCATCAGAGAGCTCACGGGGGTCATAGCGCGTGGACAGCGTTTGGGCTTTATTCAAAACAAGTCGTGCCGACAGTCAGGTCAATGTCCGCTACAGCCCGGTCAGCCGGGTTTGCGGCGGCGTACATTAGCAGGGTTTGCCGGATTAGCGGCTACTGACCTGCTGCTCCAAGAGAATCCGATTGGACAACGACACCAGGTCGCCGTCATCGGTCAGCACCGTCGTCTTGACTGTGCCGATCTCCTCGATTTGCCCTTCAACCTCGCCCACACGCACCTGTTGCCCAACCTGATACAACTCACGCACATAGATTCCCGCAAGAATCTGACCGGCAATTTCCCGGCTTCCCAAGCCCATGGCCAGCGCAACGGCCAGACCAACGGTAATCAAAACGATCACAATCACATGGTTGAGCAGGTCAGTCTTGACCTCCAACTGGCTGATCGCGACCGAAATACTGATGATAATGACCAAGCCCTGGGCGATCCGACCCAGGCCCGCCGCATAGTCCAGCCCCACGCCTTCGGCGGCGCCGCGCACCAGCCCATTGGCCAGTTGCGCCAGCAAAACGCCTACCAAAAGCACCAGCGCGCCGCCGAAAACCTTCGGCAAATACAGCGCCAGCATGTCGAGCGTAGCTGAAACTCGCTCAAGTCCAAGGGATTGAGCCGCAGAAACCAGAAAAATCAGCAAAACAAACCAATAGACGATCTTGCCGATCAAGGTGGAGATCGGCACTTGCAGCCCGGCGCGCCCCAGCAGCTTGGTCAGGCCGGTGCCAGCCATCAGGCGATCGAGGCCCAGTTTTGCGAGCAATTTGGACAACAGGGTGTCGAGCAGCTTGGCCACGACAAAACCCAGCAACACCAGTACCAGTGCACCAAACAGGTTGGGAATGAAATTCGCCACCTTGGTCCACAATGCGGTCATCGCGGTGACCAGGCTCTGGGTCCAGAGATCAAGTTCCATATTCAATCAGCCTTATCAGCAGTGCGAGCAAGAGGTTTACGACGGGAAACCGGCGATACGTGGGCCGAACCGTTGTTCAGGGCCATCATCAACGCTGGCAGCCAGCGGCCGAGCAGACCGAACAGGTCACCCGCACCCACCTGGCGGTTGGCGGTTTTCAACACGCGGCCCAGGCAGGCATCGTCGTCGCGGTTGGACGGCGAGGCATTGAGCATGTCACGCAAAGACTGTTCGAACGGATCGTGCATAAAGACCTCTCGCAAGTGATTTAAAAGACGAGGGTAAAATTCTTGGGGTCACATAGGACCCTTCCTACGTTCAGGTCATATTCAGCTCAAACCCAGCGCAATCGTCGAAAAAGCCACCATTGTCCGAGTGCCACCGAGACCATCAACAGGCACGCCACCATGAATCCATAGGGGCTGGCGGAGAACGGAATCCCGCCCACATTGATGCCCAGCAGCCCGGTGAGAAAACTCATCGGCAGGAAGATCCCGGTGATGATCCCGAAGCGGTACATGGTGCGGTTCATGCGCACGCTCAAACGCCGGTCTTCGGCCTCCAGCACAAGCCCCACGCGCTCCCGGGTCAATTCAAGTTCTTCCAGGTAGCGGGTCAGGCTGTTGTTCAATTCGTTCCAGTAATCGGCATCGTCATCGCAGAACCACGGCAATTTGATCCGTGTGAGCTGGGCAAAAATATCCCGCTGCGGAGCGAGGAATCGCTTCAGCCCGGCCGCTCGTCGGCGGATCTGCAAAATGCTGCCGTGTTCCGGGGTATACCGTTCGTCGGTATCGAGTTTTTCTTCCTCGGCATCGACGATTTCAGACAGGTCGGAGACCAGATCCTGCACTTTATGGGTCAGGTACTGCGCCATATAGAGGATGAGTTCCGACGCGGTCTTGGGCCCTTTGCCGTCCGCCAACTGCACCAACAGTTCGTCAGTGGCGCGCAACGGGCGCAGGCGCAGGGAAATCACACGGCTGGCAGCCGCGAAGATGCGCACCGAGACCATGTCTTCCGGCTCCGCACCGGGGTTTAGGTTGACCCCGCGCAGGAACAGCAGCAATTCCGAGTCCGGCAGCGGCAACAGGCGCGGACGGGTGTTCTCCTCCAGCAACAGGTCACAGGCAAACTCGCTCAAACCGCTGGATTTGCGCAGCCAGGTCTGGGTTTGCGGGTGGCTGCGATCCCAATGCAGCCACAGGCTCTCCTGGGGCTGCAGTTGCAAGTCGTCGAGCTCAGTCCGGGCAATCGAACGCGCACCGCCTTTACCGTCCAGCACCAGGGCATGCACCAGGCCCCATTGCGCGTTTTCTTCCTCGAACATCCTTACTCCTGTTTTATTCGGGCATTTTCAGCGGGCTAGGGGAAACGATCACGCCATTGTTATCGGCGTAGATGTATTCACCCGGACGAAAGGTCACACCCGCGAAAGTAACGACCACGTTCAGGTCGCCAATACCGCGCTTGTCAGTCTTCATCGGATGACTGGCCAAGGCCTGTACACCCAGATCGGTCTGGGCAATGACGTCGACGTCACGGATGCAACCGTAGATCACCAGCCCTTCCCAACCGTTTTTTGCCGCTTTCTCGGCGATCATGTCGCCCAGCAGCGCGCGACGCAGGGAGCCGCCACCGTCGACCACCAGCACCTTGCCGGCGCCCGGCTGATCGGCTTGTTCCTTGACCAGGGAGTTATCTTCGAAGCATTTAAGGGTGACGATCTCGCCGCCGAAGGAGTCTCGGCCGCCGAAGTTGCTGAACATTGGTTCGAGCACCTGCACCAGGTCCGGATAGGCGTCGCACAGATCGGGAGTCACGTAATGGTTCATTGAAAAATTCCTTTGCGTCAAAGAGGTGTCTTTCGAAAGAAGCGCCAGCCAGGGCAGGTGCGAAACATCCCATCCGTCTCGCCGCAACGCAATAGCCACTGCGCGACTGAATATGACCAGAAGCGTTTAACGCGTCATATCTTAGCCGCAACCACACATGAGCGAAACGCCCTTGGCGAGCGTTGCCTCAAACCGTAGCCAACACCTCGGCCTGCGCGCCTGGCAAGGGTGTGAGCGGATCTTTCAGCCACTGCATCACCAACGGCCACACTTCGGCCTGGGCGGCTTTGCTCACCAGCATCTCCACATGCCCGAAATCCCCGGTAAAGCCTTGCTGACGGCCCAGGCACAGGTACTGACGATGCTCGGAGCCGACTTGCTCGAACAGCTTGCGACACGCCCAGTCGGGGTCCTGATGATCCCCGGCCGCACTGACGGCCAACAGCGGCACATCGACTTCAGCCAGGCCTTTCCACCAATCGTTCTTGCCCTCGCCGAAGCGGCCAAACAGGCCATTCCAGCGCATGGCTTCGATCATCACGCCCGCCGGTTCGTCCTCGGGGCCACGCTTCAGGCGCGAGCCGGACACTTCGCCAAAACGCTTCAACAGCAGGCGCCCGGTCCATTCCACGGGTGGCAGTTTCAACGGCCAGTGGGTGCGACTGACCTGACAACCAAACAGCGCCACCGACGCCACGGCCGGAGCACCCAGGTGCTGCCCACCCAGGGCCGCCGCCAAGCTGGTGCCGCCCAGGGAATGGCCGATCCAGTGGGGAATCTGTCCGCTTTGCTCACGCACGAACGCGCCGATGGCCGGCAAGTCATAACGTGCATAGTCCGCGACGCGGTTGCGGGCGTAGTCATGATTGCGCTTGGACAGGCCATGGCCGCGCATTTCCGGGATCCAGACATCAAACCCCTCGCGCGCCAGATAAGCACCCAACCCGATACCTTTTGGCGAATACCAGAAGCGTCGGTTGGAAAAACTGCCGTGTAACAAAATAACCGGGATGCCCCGGTTTTCCGGGACATCGGCCAGGCCCAAACGGGTAACCGCCAGCTCGACGGTGCCGTCGGGGCTGTTACCGGGTTTGAGGCGATACACGTCTTCACTCAGGTCGCCACGACGTTCAGCGCTGATCAGGGCGACAGGAAACAGGTTGCTGCTGCTTTGCATAATGCTCTTGCACAAAAAAAGGGCGACGTCCGCAAGGATTCCGCCCTGTACAGATAAGAATGCCGGTCACCCACCACGGGTGACCGGCACTTTTGACGTAACGATCTTAGGCGGACGCTTGGCCTTCCGCCAGGAAGAACCAGGTTTCCAGCACGGAATCGGGGTTCAGCGAGACGCTTTCGATGCCCTGTTCCATCAGCCACTTGGCCAGGTCAGGGTGGTCGGAAGGGCCTTGGCCGCAGATACCGATGTACTTGCCGGCCTTGTTGCAGGCCTGGATGGCGTTGGCCAGCAGCTTCTTGACCGCAGGATTTCGCTCGTCGAACAAGTGCGCGATGATCCCGGAGTCACGGTCCAGGCCCAGGGTCAGCTGGGTCAGGTCGTTGGAGCCGATGGAGAAACCGTCGAAGAACTCCAGGAATTCTTCAGCCAGGATGGCGTTGGACGGCAATTCGCACATCATGATCACGCGCAGGCCGTTCTCACCACGGGACAGGCCGTTCTCAGCCAGCAAGTCCACCACCTGGCTCGCTTCGCCCAGGGTGCGCACGAACGGCACCATGATCTCGACGTTGGTCAGGCCCATCTCGTTACGCACGCGCTTGAGGGCGCGGCATTCGAGTTCGAAGCAGTCACGGAACGCTTCACTGATGTAGCGCGAGGCGCCACGGAAGCCCAGCATCGGGTTTTCTTCTTCCGGCTCGTAGAGCTTGCCGCCGATCAGGTTGGCGTATTCGTTGGACTTGAAGTCCGACAGGCGCACGATGACCTTTTTCGGGTAGAACGCCGCCGCCAGGGTGCTGATGCCTTCCACCAGCTTCTCGACGTAGAAGCCCACCGGGTCGTTGTAGCCGGCGATGCGCTTGTCGACGCTTTCCTTGATGTCCAGCGGCAGGCCGTCGTAGTTCAGCAGGGCCTTGGGGTGCACGCCGATCATGCGGTTGATGATGAACTCCAGGCGGGCCAGGCCCACACCGGCGTTCGGCAATTGCGCGAAGTCAAAGGCGCGGTCCGGGTTGCCGACGTTCATCATGATCTTGAACGGCAGGTCCGGCATGGCGTCGATGGAGTTCTGCTTGATATCGAAGCCCAGCTCGCCTTCAAAGATGAAACCGGTGTCGCCTTCGGCGCAGGAAACAGTCACGCCTTGGCCGTCTTTCAACAGTTGGGTCGCGTTGCCGCAGCCCACGACCGCAGGAATCCCCAGCTCACGGGCGATGATCGCCGCGTGGCAGGTACGCCCGCCACGGTTGGTGACGATGGCGCTGGCGCGCTTCATCACCGGTTCCCAGTCCGGGTCGGTCATGTCGGAGACCAGTACGTCACCTGGCTGGACTTTGTCCATCTCGGACACGTCCTTGATGATCCGCACCTTGCCGGCGCCGATGCGCTGGCCGATGGCACGGCCTTCCACCAGTACGGTGCCGGTTTCTTTGAGCAGGTAGCGCTCCATGACATTGGCCGAGGTGCGGCTTTTCACGGTTTCCGGACGGGCCTGCACGATGTACAGCTTGCCGTCGTCACCGTCCTTGGCCCACTCGATGTCCATCGGGCACTTGTAGTGCTTTTCGATGATCATCGCTTGCTTGGCCAGTTCGCTGACCTCAGCGTCGGTCAGGCAGAAACGCGCGCGTTCGGCCTTGTCGACTTCAACGGTTTTCACCGAGCGACCGGCCTTGGCCTCGTCGCCATAGATCATCTTGATGGCCTTGCTGCCCAGGTTGCGGCGCAGAATGGCCGGGCGGCCGGCTTCAAGGGTGTGCTTGTGTACGTAGAATTCGTCAGGGTTGACCGCACCCTGTACGACGGTTTCGCCCAGGCCGTAGGCGCCGGTGATGAACACCACGTCACGGAAGCCCGATTCGGTATCGAGGGTGAACATCACGCCGGCAGTGCCGGTTTCCGAACGCACCATGCGCTGCACACCGGCAGACAGGGCCACCAGCTTGTGGTCGAAACCTTGGTGCACACGGTAGGAAATGGCGCGGTCGTTGAACAGCGAGGCGAACACTTCCTTGGCCGCGCGGATCACGTTTTCCACGCCGCGGATGTTCAGGAAGGTTTCTTGCTGGCCGGCGAAAGAGGCATCCGGCAAGTCTTCGGCGGTGGCCGAAGAGCGCACGGCAACGGCGACGTCCGGGTTACCGGCCGACAGCGCGGCGAAGGCGGTGCGGATTTCTTCGTTGAGCTTCTCGGGGAACTCGGCTTCCATGATCCACTGGCGGATCTGGGCGCCGGTCTTGGCCAGGGCATTGACGTCGTCGACGTCCAGGGCGTCCAGCGCGGCGTGGATCTGAGCGTTGAGGCCGCTCAGTTCGAGGAAATCGCGGTAAGCCTGGGCCGTGGTGGCGAAACCACCGGGCACCGAGACACCAGCGCCTGCAAGATTACTGATCATCTCGCCGAGGGATGCGTTCTTGCCCCCCACGTGCTCTACATCATGGACGCCGAGCTTATCGAGGGAAACTACGTACTCTACCAAGGTGATCTCTCCACTAACTGTGTTGGAAAAGCTCAGGACGCCGGCTGCTCAGTAGGAGCAATCGCCAGCGCTTGTGGCCTGGACCTGGAAAATAAGTGAGAATGCGGCCCACTGCGGGACGGCAAAATCGCGCCTATCATATCCAAGATTCGCCATCAGCTTAAGGCCCAGGGCTCAAATGAAACGATCTGCTTTCTTTATCTCCGACGGCACCGGCATCACAGCCGAAACATTGGGTCAAAGCCTGCTCGCGCAGTTCGAAAACATTACCTTCGCCAAATTCACGCGGCCGTACATCGACAGCGTGGATAAAGCGCGGGCCATGGTACAACAAATCAATCTGGCGGCCGAAAAAGACGGTTTTCGTCCGATCATTTTCGACACCATCGTCAATCAAGACATTCGTGAGATTCTCGCAACGTCGAATGGTTTCATGATCGACATTTTCTCGACGTTCCTCGCGCCGCTGGAACAAGAGCTGAGTGAACATTCGTCGTACTCGGTAGGAAAGTCCCATTCCATTGGCCACAACTCCAACTATATGGAGCGTATCGAGGCGGTGAACTTCGCCCTCGACAACGATGACGGCGCCCGCACCCACTACTACGACAAGGCCGACCTGATCCTGGTGGGCGTATCCCGCTGCGGCAAAACGCCCACCTGCCTGTACATGGCCATGCAATTCGGCATCCGCGCGGCCAACTATCCGCTGACCGAGGACGACATGGAGCATTTGACGCTGCCGGCCGCCCTGCGCGCGCATTCGCACAAGCTGTTCGGGCTGACCATTGATCCGGATCGGCTGACGGCGATCCGCAATGAACGCAAGCCCAACAGCCGCTATTCCAGCTATGCGCAGTGCGAGTTCGAAGTGCGAGAAGTAGAAAATCTGTTCCGTCGCGAGAATATTGCGCACATCAATTCCACGCATTTTTCGGTGGAAGAGATTTCGGCGAAGATTCTGGTGGAGAAAGGCGTGGAGCGGCGCTTCAAATAATATTTTCTGCCTGGCACTTTTGTGGTGAGCGAGCTT
>NZ_JACARN010000161.1:0-656 GCF_013386605.1 Pseudomonas sp. IPO3749
CATCCTCGGCCTTGGCGCGTCGTGTCAGCCATAGCATCAGCACCAGATAGGTCCAGACGCCGGCGTTCCAGCCAATGCGGATTTGGCTGACAAGGGTGTCGGCCGGCACCAGGATGCCCACGGCAATCCCGAGCACGGCGGCGGCGGAGAGGCGGGGGTGGGTGCGGGCTAGAAACGACATAGGTGCTCACAACGCAGGCGGTTGTGAGCACCATAGCATCACTCGGTCTTGTGGCGCTTGCGCACCAGCTTCATGACCACCACGAAGAACACCGGCACAAACACCACCGCGAGCGTCGCCGTAATCATCCCGCCGATCACCCCCGTACCAATCGCCTGCTGGCTGGCCGAGCTGGCACCGGTGGCAATCGCCAGTGGCACCACGCCGAGGATGAACGCCAGGGACGTCATGATGATCGGCCGCAGGCGCAACCGTGCGGCTTTCAAGGTGGCGGTGACCAGGTCTTCGCCCTGGTCATACAGGTCCTTGGCGAACTCGATGATCAGGATCGCGTTCTTCGCCGACAAGCCGATGATGGTGATCAAGCCGACCTTGAAGAACACATCGTTGGGCATGCCGCGCAAGCTCACCGCGACGACCGCGCCGAGTACACCGAGCGGCACCACCAGCAACACCGAGGTCGGGATCGACCAGC
>NZ_JACARN010000162.1:0-403 GCF_013386605.1 Pseudomonas sp. IPO3749
AATAACGGATATACACCCAACCCAACCCCATCAAACCCACCCCAGCCAACTCCAGTAAGTCACCGCAAACACCACCATCAACAAATAACCAACCAGCGTCACCAAAACCCCAACCTTGGCAAACTGCCGCGCCGTAAACGTCCCCGTCCCCAGACACACCATATTCTGCGGCGCATTGATCGGCAGAATAAACCCATAACTCATCACAAACCCCAACAGCATCGTCATCCCCAGCCGACTGAACTCCCCCGGCAACGTCTGCAACACCGCAATCAAAATCGGCAGCAGCGCCGAGGTCAACGCCGTGGCACTGGCAAACCCCAAATGAATCACAATCAAAAACGCCCCCAGAATCGCAAACACCCCCAGCGGCCCCACCTCTGCCCCTTATACACATCTCCGA
>NZ_JACARN010000163.1:0-713 GCF_013386605.1 Pseudomonas sp. IPO3749
GCCTCGGTCTTGAGTGTTGCGCGTCGGGCGGCGCAGCCGTAGCGGCCCCAAATCCATTGGGGGCCGCTTCGCAGGCTCAGGCGCGAATCGACGCCAACATCCGCTCCAACATTGCATCACACCTGACCAGTTGTTCCATCTTCACAAACTCATCCGGCTTATGCCCCTGGTCCATGCTCCCCGGGCCGCACACCACCGTGGGGATACCCACCGCGTCAAACAACCCACCTTCAGTGCCAAACGCCACTGTTCCGAACTCCCGCGAACCGGAAAACGCCGCGATCAACTCTGCCGCCTGGCTGCGCTCATCGGTGACCAAACCTGGGTAGGCCGACAGCTCGGTAAAGCGAATCGCACTCTGCGCACTTACCGCCTGCATGCGCGGCAACACCTGCTGCTCGGCGTAGGCCTTCAGTTCATCCGCGACCTTGGCCGGGTCCTGCGACGGCAACGCACGCACCTCAAAATCAAACCGACAATCCGCCGGTACGATATTCAGGGCCTTGCCACCGCTGATCACGCCGGTTTGCACCGTGCTGAACGGCGGATCAAACCGCGCATCCTGGGTCTCCCGCAGACGCTGGCCGATCCTTCCCAACTCGCCAATCAGCTCGGCAGCCTGCTCAATCGCATTCACCCCATACGGTGCGTAGGCCGAGTGGCACGCCTCGCCATGCACATCGCAGCGCATGGCCAACTTGCCCTTGTGGCCG
>NZ_JACARN010000164.1:0-305 GCF_013386605.1 Pseudomonas sp. IPO3749
ATGTGCTTCTTGTACTCGGCAAAGGTCGTCGCGCCTACCGTGCGCAAGGTGCCTCGGGCCAGTGCCGGCTTGAGCAGGTTGGCGGCATCGCCGGTGCCGGCAGCACCGCCCGCGCCGACCAAGGTGTGGGTCTCGTCGATGAACAGCACCACCGGCTTGACGCTGGCCTGCACCTCATCGATCACCGAGCGCAGGCGCTGTTCAAACTCGCCTTTCATGCTCGCGCCGGCCTGCAACAGGCCGACGTCGAGGGCCAGCAGCTGTACGTCCTTGAGGCTGGGCGGCACGTCGCCACGGGCGATGCG
>NZ_JACARN010000165.1:0-707 GCF_013386605.1 Pseudomonas sp. IPO3749
GTTCAGTGCGAGTGAGCGGCCTACCGAGTTGTCGCGGCGCAGTGAAGCACTGGGTTGGAATGAGGTGTTGGCGCCGGGGCAATTGCTTCAGGTGGCGGTGCCGGGGGATCACCAGAGCATGATGCAGGCGCCGTATATCCAGGCGCTGGGTCAGGCGATGGCTGAGGCCTTGGTGACGTGCACGCCGCAGGTTCAGGCTCAGCACCAGCCGTTGCTGCGGATTCAGAGTGGCCGGGCGGGGTATGCGCCGGTGTTCTGTGTGCCGGGGGCGGGGGACAGCGTCACCGGGTTTATTGGCTTGAGTGAGGCGCTGGGGCGGGATTGGCCGTTGTTTGGCTTGCAGCCGCGTGGGTTGGACGGTGAGGCGGTGCCCCATAGCCAGGTGGAAGCGGCGGCGGCTTGTTACTTGAAGGCGTTGGAGCAGGAGTGTCCGCAGGGGGCGGTGCATTTGGTGGGGCATTCGTTTGGCGGCTGGGTTGCGTTGGAGATGGCGTTGCGGTTGCAGGCGGCGGGGCGGGAGGTGGCTTCGTTGACGGTGATTGACAGTGAGTCTCCGGAGCGCGCCGTTAGGCCTTATACGACGACGGCGGCGTTGATGCGGTTGATTGAGGCGATGCAGTTGTCGGCGGGGCAATCGCTGGGGATAGATCTGGAGAATTTTGCCGGGGGTGATGAGGTGGCGCAGCGGCGGCAGTTGCATGCAGGGA